>NZ_JADBTF010000403.1:0-4614 GCF_020246295.1 Microcystis sp. M090S1
GGGCGAAGCATTCGGATAGAAAATCTCTGGTTTCACCGATAGGTTATTGCCCGAATGCTTCGCCCCTACAGGACGCTGGCGGATGAAGACGCAAGGTTTTGAACGACGATTCTCTCAAAATCTTGCACCTGTGAGAGCAAAACAGAACCCTAAAACTCTTACCTCGTCTATATTTCACATTTATTCAGCAAGCCCTATCTACCAATCTATCTGAACAGGATATTTTGCTAATATTGAATCATGGCTAATCAGTCTAGCATTTTCAAGATTAGCTTGAGCAACTAACAAGCGGTCAAATGGATCTTTATGGATGTTAGGTAAAGTATTTAAAGCTAAAACATGGCTGACTGTAATTGATAAAAGGCCAATTTGGTTAGTTTCCTGCTGAGTATTAATCATTTCTGCTAAAGGTATCTTGAGTGATAGTTTACCTAGTTGTAGTTTGATTTGCATTTCCCAAATACTTGTAATACTAAGTAATAGCGTATTACTAGGATCTCTACACAGTTCTAAAGCTCTTTGAGAGAGTTTTTCTGGTTCGCTATCCCACCAAATAAATGTATGGGTATCTAAAAGAAATTTCATGATTCACCTGTCCAAAATTCTTCAGGAAGTGGCTCATCAAAATCTTCGCTAGTCCTAATTTTTCCAGCGTGTAGTCCTGGTTGTCGTAACTTAGGAGAAGGAGTTTCAGACGTTGTTTTTTCAGTATCTCCCCAAGAAATTAGACGAGCTACAGGCTTGTTTCCTTCGGTTATAATAATTTCAGTATCTACCTTTATTAAGGCAAGTAGTTCTTGTAAAGTTAACTGTACTTGATTGAGATCAATAGTTTTTTTTGACATGAATAATTTTCTCTCTTTATTTACTTCACAAAATAAAACAGGATTCAGTGATAACTGCCTCACAAGTTAATAAAGGGTTGGCAACTTTTTCCCATTGCTGAATTGACCAATTGTGATAATTATCACTCCGGTATGTCTTGGAATCGCAGATCTTTTATTTAATTGGGGGTTAAACTACCAAGAATGGCTAGGACTTGCTGAAAAAGTACGGGCGAAGATTCGGGCAATAACTTATCGCTGAAACCGTAGATTTCCTATCCGAATGCTTCGCCCCTACAGGACGTGATCGATAAACTGTTTGCGCTTCATACAACAATTTTCTCTTCTTGGTAGTTTCCCCTAGTAGCGGAAATTGCTTCCTGTTTATTCAATTCTAATGCTTCACTAAGAGTAATTTTTAGGGTTTCTAATAACTGATCACGAGATGCTTCTTGACAGTTAACTCCCGGAATTTCTTCTATCCAACCAATCCACCAATCTCCGTCTGGCTGAATGATAGCTGTGTAGGTGTTAGTCATAGAATATCTCCTTAGCTAAAATACAAATATATATTATTATACTCGATTTAGGAAACTCTGAAACCGCTCATCTCCCCGAATCTGCTCAAAATCTTTATCCGTTTTCGCCATATCCTGATATTCGACATCAAGATTGATGGCGCTTTGTAAGTTTTCGATAGCTAATTCCACATTGTTTTGTAAGCCATAACAGCAAGCTTTATTGTAGTAAGCATTAGCATAATTTGAATTAATTTTAATAGCACGATCCCAAGATTCTAATGCATCTTTATATCGTCCCATACAAGTTAAAACATATCCTCGATTATCCCAAGTATCAGGGTCATCGGGTTTAAATTCTAAAGCTCGATCGAAGGATGCGATCGCTTCTGCCAATCTGTCTAAATTACCTAACGCAACCCCTCGGTAGTTCCAAGCATCATGGTCATCGGGTTTAATTTCTAAAGCTTTGTCGTAAGATGCGATCGCTTCTGCAAATCTGCCTAAATCATCTAACGCAAACCCTCGGTTGTACCAAGCTTCATGGTCATCGGGTTTAATTTCTAAAGCTTTGTCGTAAGATGCGATCGCTTCTGCAAATCTGCCTAAATTACCTAACGCAAACCCTCGGCCGTACCAAGCTTCATGGTCATCGGGTTTAATTTCTAAAGCTTTGTCGTAAGAGGCGATCGCTTCTGCAAATCTGCCTAAATCATCTAACGCAAACCCTCGGTTGTACCAAGCTTCATGGTAATCGGGTTTAATTTCTAAAGCTTTGTCGTAAGAGGCGATCGCTTCTTCTAATCTGCCTAAATTACCTAACGCAACCCCTCGGTTGTACCAAGCTTGATGGTAATCGGGTTTAATTTCTAAAGCTTTGTCGTAGGATGCGATCGCTTGTTCGTATTCTTTTCCCATTTGATGAATTAAGCCTTTTTTATGCCACAATTCAGATGTTTGAACAGGATCGAGAGATGGGGAATCGCTTAAATAGGCTTTAATTTCGGCTAACTTTTCCTGTCGTTGTTGGGGAGTGAATTGTTGATAGGTATCGAGATCGCCGTCTAAATAAACCAGTCTTTCAATTTCTCTTTCCAATATGTCCTTATCCGTCGGAAATTCATAAACTCCCGAATACCAATCAAAAAAATCCGACGCACGACGAATAAAATACCGCAAGGCAAATTCCGGCAATAAGAATACTAAAGTAAAGGGAAATTGCCGCTCAAATCGCTCACGGGATAGGTTTAAATAGCCTAAAATCTTAGGAACTCCGGCCCAGGTTCCCCCATAAACCGGACTTTGACTCGATAAGAAATAGCCTTCACTTTCCGCTTCTTCGTAGCGCAGTAGTGCATTTTCTAAACCGCGCACAAAAAGAATGTTTAGATTGGTATAATTTGGTAGATAGACAATTTTATCATACAAATTATCGGTTTCTGAATCAAGCTGCAGGACTTGAATATTTTTATTAGGTAAATCTTGACTGACTCTCCGAATAATCTCATCAGCTTGCACGGGAGAACAGCGAACAAAGAGTAAATTAAAGCCATTTTTTCGTCTGAGCGATCGCAGTAATGATTGATAGGATTCTGCTGCTGTTAGGGGTTGCTCTTCTAGCAATCCTTCAAAATCCGATTCCTGAGAGTTAGTTAAGGGTTTTACTTTTGGGTTTGTCATTATTATACTCCTCCCGGTGTGGGTTGGCTGAGGATTGCGTCTTTAAACTCCTTAATTTCGGTAATTAAAGGATGCACATCATACCAACTTTTCAACTCTGCATCTGCATCAAAATAAGCATATTGTAAAATACAACGATTGAATAATAATTTACGATGAGCTTCATCATTTTGAATTTCGTTGGTAAGATGTACCTTAGCCATAATTTTCCACTGCTCGTGTTCTACTGTTCTCCGATAGACATCTCTAGCTTGAGTTATTGCTCTTTGAGCAGCTTTTGCGGTAATAGGTAAAGCATCCACATGATCTAAAGCGGTTTGCATTAATAAAATTAGGTTTCGTACATGACCTCCAGTCATTAAACATAATCGCTCCAGAACTTCTTGACTTTCAAAAATATCTGTTTCTAGCTTTTTCTTCGGTAAAAATTGCTGCGTTCTTTTCTCAATAATAGCCTTAATTTTTGCCATACCATCAGGATTAATAGTACGATCAAGATTGCGGATCATAATCATCGGTAAAACCATCGGGTCATTATCATAAATATCCCGTAGATCATTGGCCCGATTAGAATAGGCCATTGAAATAGGTATAGTATAAATCAAATGACAATTTAACCCCTTTAATTGATTAGCTCGATCTAAAAAAATCTCATCATGATTCGTTTTATGATCTCGCCGATATATCGGTACGATGCGATCTAAGTTATCAACAATTACCACTAATTTTGTTGAATCATCTAAGACAGTTTTGCTATTATCAATAAACTCATTGAGTGCTGTTAACAGCGTAACAGTATGAGGATTGATTTTATTTCTTATTTCTTGTCTTTGACTGGGAATTGCCCGAATCGCCGCAGACATTTTACCAAAATATTTAATCAAGTCTCCCGTTTCTAATTTGACATCTTCCACTTTAATCTCTGTTAAAGCTAAATCAATTAAATCCTGCCAACGAGATTTTATCCAGTTTTTTAAGGGGGTTGAATTAGCCTGTTTTAGTTGTTCTAATAAATGGTGCGTACAGGCAATGAGAATATCTGTATATTGAGCATCTTCTGGATCGATATCGTCTTCATCTGCCGCAAAATAAACAACAAAACAATTTTTTTGCTCTAGATATTTTTTCAGCCGCAATAATTCCGTGGATTTCCCCCCTCCTCGATGTCCTGTGTAGAGTTGATGGGTGTAGTTTGTTGGCAGCGAAAGAATAATTTTTCTGCCCAAATCTTGACAAACATCGGCATCCGCTCTCACTGCTTTTAGATCCACATAAAAGGGACTATCGGCAGGTAAAGGAACTGGTTTAAAGGCATTAGCAAGATTAGCGATTAATTGTTCAGACATAGGCGACTATAGCTTGATTGATGTCATTATTATAACAATAAGTAGGTAGGTGTTAAAAATTGTCAGATTTCCCCCCTTATCAAGCTATCCATTAGTCAGATCTTTCTTAACAAAAAGAGAAGAAACTTAAAAAAAGGGGAAACGATTGATAGGTATAGTTTTGAAAGAAGGAATCAAGGTGGAGGTAAGCAAAAAAATGGAGAAATGGGCAGCCCAAGAATTACAGTATGCAGACCTAGGGGACAC
>NZ_JADBTF010000404.1:0-16330 GCF_020246295.1 Microcystis sp. M090S1
GTCAGTCTGTAGAGCGACCATAAGACCAGAACAGAGTAAATCTGTTAAGGCAGGTGCGGAACCCCGCAAGGGAAAGAAGCAGAAACCTAAATCGTGAGGTTTGGGAATCACCGTCCGTTTTACGGCGGCGAGGATGTCAAGCTATGCAGGTTGCCAACAATCGTCACGGGTCAGACGAATTTGGGCGATGGCAAAAATAGTCGGGATAATCCGGCCGTAATCGGTGGCGATCGCCTTCCAACCGAGGTCAGCAATAAACCAACCCCATAGAGCAGGTCCTACCAAACTTAACACGGTTCTGACCGCTCCGTAGCGGGCCGCCGCCGTAGTCATGCCCTGTTTAGCCGTTTGTAGGGCTAATTGATTAGCAATTGCCCCACCCTGGACTAGGGCAGTTTTTGCCCCTTGATAGCGGGCAAAATGAAGAGCGAACTGCCCGGCGATATGTTTGAGCAGAATCGGTTTCAGGATAGAATTAACGGCGATGACGCTACTGCCTTTGAGGACTATATCGAGGGGATTGTGTTGTAGGTGAACCGGTAAGGGTTGGGGAGTGCGGCAATCCGCGAGTGCTTTTTGAATTTGAATCGAGAGGGATTTTTGTTCCGATGGGGGGAGACGTTTCCAAGCTTTGTTAACGAGGTGAAGATAGATTTCCGCTTCAATTTCCGTTGTCGGCATTTTTTGGGAGTAGGGAACCTTGAGGAAATGACAGACACGAACTAGAATTTGACGATAACTAACTTTTTCCGTTTGACCTTTTAATACTGTCACACCATCGGCAGCCAAGTAACGAAAACGATCCTCGACGCTATCTAACCAACTATCCCAATCTTGACTTTGAACGGCGATTGCGTCCGGCGCTCGTAGATAATCGAGAGGGTTAAAACGACGGCAAAAGAGGATGTTAGTGATTTGCTGTAGTTCCTCCTCGGTGGCTAACTCCAAAGCTGTGCGTAGTTCGTCCAATGTGGTTTTTCCTCCTCAGCCCCAATAATCAAATCAGTTTCGCTAGTGCTGATTACTACTAATATTAACTCAAGGGTTCACAGGATTAGGAAGGCTAGTGACAAATTTTTCGATTAAGGTTGGGATCATTGGTGCGGGTTTAGCCGGGTTAACCTGCGCTCGTCAGTTGTGCGATCGAGGTTATACTGTTAAGCTATTTGATAAGTCTAGAGGCATTGGTGGTCGTTTAGCCACGCGACGGGTTAATCGAGCTAATCAAGAGATTGCTGTGGATCATGGCTTGCCTTTTTTGACTGTTCAGGGGGAAAAAACGGCGGCTTTAATTGATAATCTTCTGAGAGAGAATATAGTTACTTCTTGGTTTGATTCTAGCTATGTTGCTCCTTCTGGCATCAATAGCGTGGCGAAATTTTTAGCTCAAGGGTTAGAAATTGAACGAGATTTTCTGGTTACTCGTCTGGAAAATCGTCAAGGAAAATGGGTTTTAAACAATAACGGTCAAATTCGGGGGGAGTTTTCGGCGATTGTCCTGGCTATTCCCGCCCCGCAAGCGGCGTTATTATTAGAAAACTCTCATATAACTACTATGCCAGAATTGCGATCAATCGTTTACGATCCCTGTTTAACGGTAATGGCGGGTTATGGCGATTCTTTACCCGCAGTTGCTCCCTCCACCGATATCGCTTGGTTAGGACTTGATAGCAGTAAACGGCAATCATCCCCTGATTATGTCTTTGTTGTGCATAGTAGTGGAGATTTTGCGGTTAAATATCTCGATAGCGAGGATTTAGAAGCAGTTAAGCTAGATTTGCTCTCTCGTGCTTCTTTGCCTCTCCCCGATTGGTCTCAGCTGCACCGTTGGCGTTATGCTTTAGTCCGTCAGGGTTTAGCTGTACCCTGTTTAAGTGTTAATAGTCCTTTACCTCTAGTTGCCTGTGGTGATTGGTGTCAAGGGGGAGATTTATCGAGAAATTCTTCCCTAGAAACGGCCTTAACTTCTGGGATAGCGGCAGCTAATCAAGTTCAGCAGCTACTCTCTTAAGAATCTAGAGACAAGTTCAAATTCTTAGGTTAAGCTTAAGTTAACAAAAGGTTAAATAATATAATAATGTAGATATCCTATACTGGGGGGTCGGTAACAATGGAAAAATTCAATTCTAAAGATAACTTTCTCTACCCTAAAACCAGCTACAGGGGTTTATTCACGCCACAAAATTTAGTTTTTAACGCTAATTTGCAGGAATTCGCCCTGAGAGTCTCTTTTATCGCTGGTTTACACAGTGGGGGAAAGCTGACCTCCACGGAAGCTTACGAGAAAATTAACCAGCTTTGGCAAGAGTTGAATACCAGTCAAAAATTCCTACTAGCTAATCATTTTGAGGATCACGGAGATTGAGAGATGGGGGTTTTTCAGTGATCAGTAAACAGCATCTAGACTGCCACAGTAACAAAAGTGGGTCAAGTAGTTCTAGTCAAGTCAGAGCTTTCTGGCCATAGCTGGCTTTCATCTTCTAGATAAAAATGTTATCAAAAGACAACAAGAGGTAATTCGGCCGCTACAATATGATAGCGAGTTGTCAAGAGAACAGTAAAAGAACTGCCAATTGGATCTAGATGCCTCAATATACTACTAAACAAGCAACGGAAAACCCTGTTGTGTCCGACCAGTCCGCCAATAATCCCTTTTCACTATTTGGTCAATTTTGGGAAAGCCTAAAAATTGTCGCTCAACCCTATTGGTATCCAACGGAGTTAAATGGACGCGCCTTTGGAGATGTGATCATTTCTTGGGGGATGTCAGCTTTGATCCTTTTAAGTATCTTGGCAACGGTGGGGGTAGAAGCTTTTAGTAGCTACTGGAATCGTTATGTACTCGATATTATTATTGAAGATAGAGACCTTTCTAAATATCTCAATACGCTTTGGTTATCCAGTTTGTTGATTATAGGAACAACGGGGTTATTTGCTTTTTCTCAATTTATTCGTCGTCAAGTGGCATTGGATTGGTATAAGTGGTTAACGAAACAAACCGTCAAAAAATATCTCAATTATCGCGCTTATTATAACATCGATTTTACCTCAGCTTTAAAAAATCCCGATCAAAGATTATCTCAAGAAATTGAACCAATTACGACCATGACCCTGAGGTTTTTAATTACCTTCGTGGAAAAAGGGTTACAAATGATTACTTTTGCAATTATTCTTTGGACAATTTCTCGGCAAATTGCGGTTTATCTAATAATTTATACGATCGCAGGAAATTTAATAGCAATTTATCTAACTCAAGAATTAAACAAAATTAATCAATCTGAGCTTAATAATAAAGCTGATTATAGTTATGCTTTAACCCATGTGCGTAACCACGCCGAATCCATTGCTTTTTTTCAGGGAGAAGAGCAGGAAGAAAAAATCATTGAAGGCCGTTTTCAACGGGTTATTCAAAGCTCGGAAAAACTGATCAATTGGGAACGGTTTAATAATCTTTTTAATCGAGGTTATCAGTCAGCGATTAGTGTATTTTCAATGTTTATTTTGACCCCGATGTTTATTAAAAATGAAATCGATTATGGAGAAATTAGTCAAGCGAGTTTATGCTGTTTCCTTTTTTCTAATGCCTTGGGACAATTAATTACTGAATGGGGAACATCGGGTAAAGTTTCAAGTTATATTGAACGGTTAGCTACCTTGACAGATGCCTTAAAAGTTGCCAGTGAAGAGCCGAAAAACTTAAGTCGTATTACCACCCTGGAAGATAATCGTCTAGCTTTTGAAAATTTTACCCTACAAACTCCCGATTATGAAAAGGTAATTGTGGAGAATTTATCGGTTTCTGTCCCTTTGGGAGAAAGCCTACTGATTATTGGCCCCAGTGGTCGAGGAAAAAGTTCCTTGTTACGAGCAATCGCCGGTTTATGGAAAGCAGGTAGCGGCCGTTTAGTGCGTCCTCCTTTAGCTAAAATGTTATTTTTGCCCCAACGTCCTTATATTATCCTTGGCACTTTACGGCAGCAATTACTTTATCCCCATACCAATGATCAGGTGAGCGATGAAGAATTAGAAAACATCTTAAAAAAAGTCAACCTGCAACATTTATTAACTGACAAAAATACCTTAGATAAACAAGTCAATTGGGAACAGATTTTATCCCTCGGAGAACAACAAAGATTAGCTTTTGCTCGACTATTAATCACTAAACCCACTTTTACTATCTTAGATGAAGCAACTAGCGCTTTAGATTTGGCCAATGAAGCCAGCTTATATCAGCAATTACAGGAAAGTGAAACCACTTTTATTAGTGTTGGTCATCGGGAAAGTTTATTTAATTATCATCGATGGGTCTTAGAGTTAACAGAAAATTCCCATTGGCAGCTGTCAACTGTAGAAGATTATCAGCGCAAAAAAGTGAATAACCTAGTGATGATGTCAAAAAAATCAGAAAATTTTTCGGCGGTAAAAATAGAGACTTTGTCTGAGGTTAAAACTGAGCATGATGCGGAAATTGCAGGAGTTTCTGAAATAGCCGAAGGTTTGTCCCATCAACAAATGCAGTCTCTAACTGATTATTCTTTAAGTAACGTCCGGAGTCGTGCCAGTTTAGGTAAAATTATTACTGCCAAAGATGGTTTTAATTATCGTTACGATAAAGACCCAAAAACCTTAAAATGGGTGAGAATATAGCTAATGGGGTGACAAACAGATTGAAATTGAGACAGAGTATTCAGACTTTCCCCTCTCAGGAGAACTAGAGAATCAGGTTTTTGCTGGGTAAGTTGATTAACAAGCTACTAACTGATAACTGATAACTGATAACTGGTATAGGAGTTTTATCAAATGAAAGCACTGGAAAAACTGGTGACGGAACGATTATATTTAGTCCCCTTAAAGCTTGAACTTCTCAAGGCCGCAATTATAGGTATCGATGAATTGGCAACAATTTTGGGGGTAAAAGTTGCAGCTGACTGGGCCGAACAAGAGTTGATTCAAGCTTTCCCTGATATTGCGAATATTTTGCTGCAATTCCCCTTACAAAATGAATGGGGATGGGGGAGTTTAATTATTCATCAAGCAGAAAATACTCTTATTGGTCATGTGATGATCAAAATTATTCCTGATGTCACAGGTTTACCCACAGATGCTGTAGAAATTGGCTATCAAGTAGCGCCGTTATATCGACGACAAGGCTACGCATCCGAGGCGACAAAAGCAATGATGGACTGGACACTTTCTCAACCTGGTATGCAAACAGTGACCGCCGGCTGCGCTCCCGATAATATAGCTTCAAAGCGAGTTTTAGAAAAAATAGGCATGGATCTGATAGAAGCGCGAGAGAAAGTCTTGGTCTGGAAATTAAGTAGGGTTTGCTGAAAAAGTTTGTTGGTGGGGTTAGGAGCCGGTCGTCGGTCGTCAGTAGTCAGTGGTCAGGAGATAGGAGACGGGAGACAGGAGATTATTTTTATTTATTCTCCCCACACCCCACACCCCACACCCTACACCCTCTTTCAAGTCAGTAGTCGGGGGGGAAATCTGGAGTCAGAGCCTCGTCGATGCGATAAAATACTCTGGCTCTGTATTTGTTGGTTTATGAGTTGACGAGGACTTCAGCGATCGCCTGGGAGATGGGAAAATAAGGAGGATAAAGTTCTAGCCAGAAAAACTCACCAACGGGATTAATTTCTAAAAAGATATAACGTTCATCTGGTGTGACAATCATATCAATTGCACCATAATTGAGACCGAAATATTTCATTAATTCAAGTAGTTGCTTTTCAATAGTTTTCGGTAAATCGTAGGGTTGCCATTGTTGATGGAGCGCTCTTCCCTCTTTTCGCCAATCGTAGATAGCGCCGTCTAATTGTTGGGAATTAATCGCCGCCGTAAATATTTGTTCACCGACGATAGTGATGCGTAATTCCAAAGCTTTAGGAATGTTTTCCTGAAAAGTCATGGGACAAAATTGCAAACCTTCCAAATTATCTAGGTCTTCCTTTGTAACAGGACTGGTAAAAACAACCATTTCCTCTTGCTTGTCTCCATAAATAGCAAATTGAGAAAGCATTTTAGTCACAATTCCCGTCGCTTCAAACTCCTGAGCAAATTGCTTGACAGCTTCAGGATTATTAGAAGTTAAAGTCCCAGGAATTAATAAACCTAATTGTTGCGCTACTTGTAACTGCAATTGTTTATGATTGGCATGATCTACCTTAGCAATTGGATCAAGATGAAAACCAGATAAACTAGCAATCATTCCTCGAATACTTAACCGACATTCCTTAAGAGAAGCTTCGCGAAATTGACTATCCATCCCATCGGGTAATTTTAGTCCGTATCTCATGCGTCGATACCAGACAGAAGAAACTTCTTTTAGCTCTAATTTTTGTTCTCCATCGGTAATAATTCCGCCTTTTTTATCGCCTGAGTAAAGATCAACTTTCACCTCTGTAGGGAAGCGATCAGTATCAAAACGGAAGGCTTTTTTCCCCATCGTTTCTATGGCTTTGATTACCAGAGGAATACTTTCATTATCGTGGCTAAAAGTAACAATTAAAACGGTCATAGATTTCCTTGAAAACTTAGGATTAACAATTTTTTGAGCGCAAGCTTTGCCGATCAACCGAAGACTAAAAAATCAGCGATCGCATTAGAAATAGGTAAATCTAAATCCCGTTCTAACATTCCCCACTCACCACAGGGATTAACTTCTAAAAAAACGTATTCTCCCCCAGGAGTTAAGATAAAATCAAACGCCCCAAAATTCAACCCTAAATTAGCCATAAAAATCTGAAGTTGCTGCAATAGTGAATCGGGTAAAGTATGATGTTGCCAAGCACCAGGATCAATACCAGGTCTTCGCCAATCTACGGCTGAATTATTATACTGAGAAGATTCTAAAGCTCCCACAAATGTCTGTCCATTAACCACGACAACTCTCAATTCTAATTGTTTGGGAATTTCCGCTTGAAAAACCATGGGACAATAGCGTAAAGATTCCGCTTCCTCAAGGTCTTCTGCTTTCACCCTACTGGTATAAAGAAAAAATTCCGGCGACTCCATACTTCGGGCGATCGCAGTTAACAATTTACTCACCATTCTTCCCTGAACCTGGGAAAAAAACTCCCGGGCAGCATCAGGATTATTGGTCACTAAGGTAGGGGGAATAATTAAGCCAACTTCTGAGGCCAAACGAAGTTGTAATAACTTATTTTTAGCCCTCTCAATTTGCGCTAAATTATCTAACCAACGCGCTGACCTTAAACTATCCCAAAAACCGGACAAAGTCGTCTGGGATTCTCGCACACAAACCTCCCGAAACTGAGGATCTAAATCTCCTGTTAGTTCAGGTTGCCAAATACGTCTTGTCCAAACAGATTGCACCTGTTCACTATCAATAGATTGATGGTTATAGGTTAATTGATAAAAACTTTTTTTACCATTAAATTGGGCTGCTAATTGAACCTCTAAGGGAAATTTATCGGTATCTAAGCGAAAAGGTGTGGCTCCTTTTTTTTCTATCGCCTCAGCCACGCGGTCAATCGTGAAAAAATCGCCGCTATGGGTCAACAATAAAACAACTTTAGGCGATTCTTTCATATCAGTTGCAAGTCCTTACATTTTAACCCATCTTAAGGCTTTTGGGTCGGTCTTTATTGATCCTAATCTCAAGAAAATGCTGCAAAAAGTCTTGCTTTTGCTTGACTTATTGCAGTATTGGTTTTTTTCTTGAGTAATTACCAAAGTTACTTTACAGCACTTCTCAGGATCTCAACGTGCAGTTTTTTTGGCTGCAAGCCTTGCTTAGTGGCTCCTTTAGCTTTTTGTCTGTACGGTGTAATCAAGAAAAGTGCTGTAATTACTCAAGTGATCTGAGTTTAATACTCTTCCCAGTCAGAAGGGTATTTAAAGGTGCCCCCGTAGGTAGGCTCAGGGGAAGGAGACTTGATGGAAGATTCCTCTTTGCTTACGGACAAGAAACGAGCAAAGAAAGGAAGTGCTTTACCTTGTTGATCGTTGGGATATGCCATAGTTATTCCTCTGGTAATTTCAAGTGAATAGGTTTAATCACTCAGACAAAACTAACAACCTGTACTAACCCTTGAAAGCTTTGCTGTGCATGGCTTTCAGAATTGGGATTGTGCAGATAATTTGCCTTTGTTTGGGTGATGGAAAAGATTGTAAGCACTAATCTGGCCAATGTCAAGCACTTAAGAAAAATTTAAGAAAAATTTCCGCTAAATCATACTAAATCCTTTGATTATCGGCTATTTATGAGGACAGGCACTTATGCAAAAGGCACTCACGCAAAAGGCAACTGGATAAAAATAAATAGATTAGTAGATTGGATGATTTAAATTGTAGTCCTTCGATTCGAGAGTTTTATGCAGAAGTGTTGAATCCGGCAATAAAACTTCACAAAACCAGTATTTTACAGTGCTAAATTAGATTCGCTATTGGGAATGGAGTCAATAATCAGTCCTTTTTGGTATCATCAGAGCGAATACATAACTTGGTCATGATCTTCAATATCTTAACATTCAACACTTCTGAGTTTTGTGGTGAAAGAAAGTTTTTTAATGTCGGTTATTGGCTCCCCCGTACCCAAGATCAACAGGAGGCATCTTGTACTCAGTAATCAGTGATCAGTAAACAGTAATCAGTGATCGGTGAAAAGACAGTAGAAACTATCATTATAGACCTAGTTGCCACACAGAAACCACAAGAGCCATACTCTGTCACTTAAAACTCAAATCTGATAACTGATAGCTGCACGACTACTTAGTACAAACGCTTACGGGGGCGATAATTAGCCACGGATTCCACTAAACCCAAGGCGATAAAATTGGTTAATAAAGATGAACGTCCATAACTTAACCAAGGTAGAGGAATCCCTGTAATCGGGGCTAATCCCACGGTCATGCTAATATTAAGAATTGCCTGAAAAGCGATCATCGAGAGAACACCGATCGCTATTAAAGAACCAAAGTTTTCTTTAGCAGTATTAGCAATGACTAACAAACGCCAACAAACTAACCAGAAAGCTATTAAAACTAGAATACTGCCAACAAAACCGAGTTCTTCCCCGACTACGGAGAAGATAAAATCGGTGTGTTGTTCGGGAATAAAATTTAATTGGGTTTGGGTGCCTTGGTGTAATCCCCGTCCCAATAATTCTCCGGATCCGATGGCAATGCGGGATTGAATTAATTGATAACCTCCCCCCAAAGGATTCTTTTCTGGGTGAAGAAATAGGGTTAAACGATCTTTTTGATATTCTTTTAATAAACCCCAAAAAACCTCGCCTAATTTACCCACTGCCAGATTAGTTGCCACCACGATGAAGGTGGATAAAAAACGGTAGGGAAGGGTAAACCAAGCAAGTACACCGATGATAATTGCTAAAACAATCCAAGCAGGAAAAAGTAAATTAAACAGAAAAACCGATGCGAGGGGAGATAAGAGGATAATCATCCAAGGCAGTTTCGCATTAGCCCAGTAAATCATGCCTAGGGTAATTGCACCAAAGACTAATCCCGTCCCCAGGTCCGGCTGCGCCATAATTAACACCCAGGGGATGGCAGTGACGGCAAAGACACGAGCGATCGCAAAAAGATTATCGGCGGGACGATGATGTAGGAGGGCTGCCAGGGTGATAATTAAACCTACCTTGGCAAATTCCGACGGTTGCACGTTAAAACTGCCGATATTAATCCAACTCTGCGCCCCATTCGCCGTCACCCCTAGGACAATTACCGCAATTAGGGAGAGATTAGTGAGAAGATAGGTTAACCAGTGCCATTTCAACAGACTTTCGTAACGACAACGGGCCAGAAATAAAGCTATCGCCACTCCCACGCACCCGAATAACCAGTGTTGCCACCAATCGAGAGCAGTGGTATGTCTTTCGGCACTACGAATCATTAAACCACCGAAAACGGTTAAACCCGTCACCAAAACGAACAAAAGCCAATCAATTTGAGCTATATCCCGGAAAATGAAGCTAAACCGCTCACCAAAACCCCTTAGTTTCCTACTAATAAGGGACTGTCTTCTCACCATTTCTCTCCCCAAATTTATTAACTATAGGCTGCCACGGATACTTTCGCCGCCACCTGACGAGCGATCGCTATCAGGGCTTTAGCTGAGGCCGATTCCGGTTGCCCCAAAACCACTGGTACACCAGTATCACCGCCCTCCCGGAGGGATATCTCCAGAGGCACACATCCCAGTAAAGGAATGCCCAATTCTTGCGAGGTTTTTTCCCCACCACCGGACCCAAATAGATCATAGGAGCGATCGGGCTGATCGGGAGGGATAAAATAACTCATATTTTCCACGATACCCAAAACCCGCGCCCCTAGCTGTTGGAACATTTTTAAACCCCGACGCGCATCAATTAAAGAAACCGTCTGGGGAGTGGTGACAATCACCGCACCCGCTAGGGGGACCGATTGAATTAAAGTCAATTGTGCATCCCCGGTACCGGGAGGCATATCGACGATTAAATAGTCTAAATCGCCCCAATTGACTTGATAGAGAAACTGACGGATAATGCCGTTTAACATCGGACCGCGCCAGATGACCGGTTGATCGGGGTTGATCAAAAAGCCCATGGAAACCATTTTGATGCCATGGTTAAAAGCGGGTTCCAATATCTCGCCATTTGCGCCCTGTACGGTCACTTGTGCGTCATTTAAGCCCAACATTGTTGGGGCGTTGGGGCCGTAGATGTCCGCGTCTAATAGCCCCACTTTTGCCCCTAAATGAGCCAAGGCGACGGCGATATTGACAGCCACGGTACTTTTTCCCACACCGCCCTTACCACTGGAAACGGCGATAATATTTTTAACCCCCTCCACACCTTGGCGATCGGGTAAAGCTTTTTGTTGCGGGGTTTCGGCAGTTACTGCCACGGCGACACTTTCCACCCCGGGCAGCTGTTTAACGGCTTTTTGGCAGTCTTCAACGATAAATTCGCGCAAAGGACAGGCAGGAGTGGTCAAAACTAGGGTAAAGCTAACTTTTCCGCCATCGATCGCCACATTGCGGATCATGTTCAATTCCACTAGGCTTTTTTGCAGTTCTGGATCTTGAACGGGACGTAATACTTCTAAAATCGATGCGGTATCAAGGGGCATGGTTTCAGTGTCTCTAGTCAAGTATTGTTCTTATGGTTATTTATCTTAACCTTGTGGGGGTTGGGTGTTGGATGGTGTTGGGGTTTTAGGGTTTTAGGGTTTTAGGGTGTTAGGGTTTTAGTTGAAATTCCCCCATTCCCCCATTCCCCCATTCCCCCATTTCCCCATTCCCTATCCCCCTATATCTCTAGATCTCTAGATTACGGTAATAGGATCGCCGACTTTAATTGTACCTGTCTTTTCGGGGATGACATTTTCTCCGAACATGATGCCCCCGGGGAAACTGCGAAAAGTGCTTAAGGTTTTTAAAGGTTCTTGCTGGGGATTTCTCCTACCTGTTTCTTGATCGGTGGTGGTGATAATACAGCGACTACAGGGTTTAACTAGGGCATAATTTATCTCTCCAATTGTGATCTTTTGCCAACTACTTTCGCTAAAAGCTCGATCGCTACTAATAACAATATTAGGCCGAAAACGATTCATCGGCACCGGTGCAACTAAACGCCGATTTAAGTCCTCTAAAGAAGCAGTATTAGTTAATAAAATTGGATAACCATCGGCAAAGCTGACGGGAGTATGATCGTTCCCCGCATAGCGAGGATTCGCAGGACGTGGATAATCGGGAGATTGTCGCACTAAACGACAAGGAATGTCGAGAATTTTCTCGAACCATTCAGCGATTTCATCCCCTTGATCTATGGCTATGGTTTGAGATTCCCAGATTTGAACCGCTCTTTTTTCTCCTGTGAAATTAGGCTGGAAAGTTAGGGAATCTTGAGATGTTTGCAGAGAAAATTTATCTCCTGTAATCGTGACAGAAACGGTGGCTAATTGCGGATATTCCCTTTGAGTGATAAATTTACCCTTGCCATCCACTAACATCATTTCCCGATCCCAGAGTAACCCTTTAGGAGTCACTTCAGCTTGGGATAATTGAATACCTCGACAGGATTTAATCGGGTAGATATAGAGATCAGTAACCTGCATTTTCTTTCAGTAGTTCTACATATTTTTTGGCCACATCTTTCCAAGTCCAGAGATTAATTTTATTGGGGATATCTTCGGGTAACAAGCGAGGAATTGGATTGAGGATAAATTGTTCCAAACAGTTGGCTAAACTGTCCGCATCTCCCCTAGGATAGAATTGCACTCTTTCGGGACAATTATATAATTCTACCTGTTCTTGAAACACTTCTAAATCCGAGGCGATAACGGGAATACCTTGTAAAATGGCTTCCGCTATTGCTAATCCAAAACCTTCGTATTTTGAGGGAAATACCACACAGGAACAGGTTTGATAATAAAATTGCAAGGTTTCATAGTCTTGATAACCTAATCCCTTGATATGACTCTCGAAAATTTCTTGATTTTCCCGATAAAGTCGGGTACATTCGGCGAGATAATCTTGGTATTCTTGAGTTTTGGATTGTTGAGATAATTGCAGATTTCCACTAACTAGATTATCGGTTTCCTTCCCAATCAAAACAACCTTGAAGTTTAAGCCTTTTTTGGCTAGTTGTATAGTTGCTTTGAGCAAAGTCAGATGATCTTTGTAGATACCAAAGGAGGAGGGAAAATAAAAAGTAACTAGCTCACTTTTGACTAAATCAATCTTGGGATTAGACTGCTCGATAAATCCTGCTAAGGGTACAGCTTTTAATTTACTAGCATAGGTAGCATTGGGAAAAACTTTTAAAACATCGTCTTTAGTTTTTTGGGAAATTGTGAAGAGTAGATCGGCCCGATCTAACCATTCTTTTAACGCTTCATTGTAGGGTTCTTGATAGGATTCTGAGTAAGTTAAGGGAGCAAATTGCCAAAAGACATCATAAATAATGCCACTTAAAGTAACCTTGACATTGGGGGGAGAAATCCGATTAGTCATCCCATACAAACAGTGATCAGCTTGGTAACGCTTGATAATCTGATTAATTCTTGCTTCGATGCGTAAAAGTTCAATTCTACGAGAGAAAAGACGATGAATAGAATTCAGTCTTAGGGTTTTGTAAAAATTCGCTAGAAGACCATAAAAATAGATTAATTTTGTCTCAAAACTCTGGGGGTAAAAAGCAAAGTCCTCATAGATAAGTTTATCGGAATCAGGCATTAAAGACTTAAAATATTCAATGTCATTACGAGGAATAACGATAATAATTTTTTCGACGTATTCTAATAAGCTAGGTATTAAAGAGATAATGACTCTTTCTACTCCTCCTTTGCGATAAAACACGATCGGGATGACAATTTTCATAGATTTCCTTGTCGATAGCTGGCAATAAAAAGATTGATTTTTGACTTGAACCCATTATATGATAGGCTCGAATTGTTCTACTGAGTTGAGAAATCGAGTTAAATTCGAGAAACTATAGCGGTAAGCGCTTGAGTGAGATACAGACCAAGCTTTGCCTAGCATGGTTTATAGCTCGTGACACTGTACCTCATACGACTGCACACCGCTATAAGACTCTATCACCCATCGCCCCTATTTTTCCTCGATCTTGGAGAAAAAGAGTGTCACAAGCTACTCCATCCCTACAATCTAATCTCAAACAATGGCTACGGGCCAGCGCACCTTCCCTATTTCAAATTAAACAGCGTTTGAGCGCCCGTCGTTGGCCGAAAAAATCGATCGTTATTTACACAGAAAAATATCGTCCCATGCTTCCGGCGGAAATTTGGCAACGGGGGGCCAGTGGTACCCAGGCATCGGTGGCTTTTTTAGCGCAGGAATGGACGAAATGCGGCTATAAAGTGACAATTTTTGGCAATTGTGAGGGTATGGAAGGGGAACAGGACGGGATTCGCTATGTTAATTATTACCAGATGAATTGGCAGGATCACTTTGAGACATTGGTGATCTCTCGTCATCCCACCTATTGCCGTCCGGGTACCAAAGCAGAACGAATTTTTTTTGATTGGCAAGATATTAAAGTGCCGGCAGCCTCCTATACCCCCGAAATTTTGGCTAGATATGACAAAATTTTCTGTAAAAGCCAATATCAACGGGATTTACTGGATTTCTGTGCCGATAATCAATGTCCGATTGTTCCTAATGGTATCGATACTTCCCTTTTGGCTATAAGTGAGACGGTGCCGGAAAGTGAGTATCTTCCCTATCGTCTAGTCTATGCCTCTCGTTATTATCGCGGCCTAGAGTCGATGTTAAAGCATGGCTGGCCGATTATCAAGGCGGCAATTCCCGCAGCTGAGTTACACCTCTACTATGGTTTTACTCAACGGGATGGCATTGGCGATCGCAGGGAATGGTGCGATAATTTAATCGCTTTGATTAAAGCTAGTGCGGGGGTAGTTGATCGGGGAATGATGGGTTATCGTCAACTAATCGAGGAAAAAGCTCGCTCTGCTATTCATTACTACGGTTGCACCTATCGTGAGATCGATTGTATTTCTGTGCGCGAGTCGGCAGTGGTGGGTTGTCTGCCGGTGGTGACGGATTTTGCTGTTTTTCGAGAAAAAGACTACTGTGTGAAAGTGCCGGGGGAAGTAACCGATCCGGCTACTCAGGAAGCTATAGCCTGGAAAATCGTCGAATTACTGAAAAATCCCCAGCTTTTAGCCCAAGAGCGCGAAAGATGTCGTCAAATTGCCCTAACTGACACTTGGGAGCGATCGGCTGCCGCTTGGTTAGATGTGATTGAAAAGGAGTCTCCCATTCAGTAGATTGTTTACTTAGGGTATGCTGAAAAAGTAGGGGCGAAGCATTCGGATAGAAAATCTACGGTTTCAGCGATAGGTTATTGCCCGAATGCTTCGCCCCTACAGATATTATTTGAAGACCTACCAGGACGCCAGCCGCTCAAGATGCAAGGTTTTTGAGCCACTAGCTTGAAAATCTTGCAGCTGCTTCGCCAAACATTCCCTCAAACCCCTTACCTCGTCTATATTTCACATTTATTCAGCCAACCCTACTCAGACTATAAAAGTAACCTTTTCGCTTATAAGTGCCTAAATTAGGGATTTTAAGAGGAAGTAAGCCCTTGAAATCTCACTTGTGCGGGATATCTATGAGCATTTCTTCTAAAACCCTGGCTACCCTTAGGATTAACTCTTCGCGATCGGGTGCGGCGATGATTTGTAAACCTAACGGTAGCCGGGATGGGCGTTTAATCGGCAACGAAAGGGCAGGTAAACCGATAAAAGAAAAAGGTTGGGTGAATCTGCCTAAATTGGGTCTAATTAATAGCTCTTGCCCGTCAATAATCATTTTTTCTACTCCTAACGGCGGCGCAATACAGGGAATCGTCGGGGTGAGGATAATATCGACTTCGGTGAAAATCTCTCGCAGACGATCGCGATACCAACGGCGAAAACGTTGAGCCTGTAAATACCAGCTAGAGGGAATTAATGCCCCTGCCAAGAAGCGATCCCGGGTTGCGGGGTCAAAATCCTCTAATCTGGTCTGTAAACGCGGTAAATGCCAATTTGCGCCCTCGGAAGCGGTAATTATATAGGCGGCTGCCCTGGCGCGGGCGGTTTCGGGAATGGTGATTTTTTTGGTAACTCCTAAACGTTCGGCGATCGCTGTCACCGACTCGATTACTTCTGGTTCGGCTCCCTGCTGAAAATAATCGTCGGCAAGGGCTATTTTTACGCCCTCTAAGCCATTTAAAGGGGCTTTAAGGTTATTTTTGGCAAAAAGACTCCAAATAGCCGCCATATCCGCCACATTGCCGCTAAAAAATCCCAGATGATCCAAACTACTAACGAACAAAAATAGCCCCTGACGGGATACGCGCCCAAAGGTGGGTTTTAGCCCCACCACGCCACAGCAAGCGGCGGGAACCCTCACGGAACCATTAGTATCGGAACCGAGGGCGAGAGGCACTAAATTAGCGGCAACGGCAGCGGCGGAACCGCCGGAGGATTTCCCCGAGACGCTACTAGGATCGAGGGGGTTGGGAGTGGCTCCATAATGGGCATTTTCGGTGACAAAACCGTAGGCGTACTCATCCATATTGGTCGCCCCCACCAAAACTGCCCCAGCCGCTTCTAGGATTTGAATAGCGATCGCATCTTGTCCGGCGGCAGGGTGATCTCGATTGATTTTGGAACCAGCAAGGGTGACAATACCTGGACTTCCCCCATACATAAATACTAGAAAATTAACAAAACCCTTACTGCAGGTCGCTTCTCAGAAAAAATTGAAAAGAGGCTACTGGGTACATTTTTCACTTGAAAATGGCTGTACCGTTGACTGTATCTGGAGTAGA
>NZ_JADBTF010000405.1:0-6714 GCF_020246295.1 Microcystis sp. M090S1
AGGCTGATTGGGTGTATCAGGCAAAAAGACTCCATCGAGACGAAAGGACAATTGTTTAACTTCCACCGAGGAGAATTGATAAGAATTGGCGGTTTCGGGGGGAAGGTTCAACAAATCAAAGAAACAAGCGGGAAATCTTTGCAAGAGTTGATAGAAAATACTGTCAGTTTTCACAGAATTAAACTCAAAAAGATGGCTCTAGTTTAGCAGAAGTTTTTTATTGTGTTCTTCAGTAAGCTCCTGTTTTTGAGCAATTGGGATGACGAAGTAAAAGCTTTTTCGGCAAATTGTCCCCAATTAAGAGAAAGGTTGCGGGATTTTCGGGGTTGCCGATTTTTACTTGATGGCTACCGGCAATTGTATCAATTTGTCAAAGTTTGAACTTTTCCTATTCTCTTTGAGTTGCTTGTCTAACCTGTTCGATCTCTAATTCTAAAGCTTGTCCTATCTGTTCAAAGTTTAATCCTAATGCCAATAAACGCTGCTAATTCAGCTTCTTGTCTGTCTTACTCCAAAGCTTCCTGATACACTTTAGAGGGTGTGGGGTGTAGGGTTTTACCGATTTTCAGGGGGTCAATTAAGCTTAGACGCACCTAAGTTACATATCTTGATAATTCAAAAAACTCTCAACCGCTTATTCCTTCTGCCTTGCTAAAACGCTTCTAAGATGCGTTTTAGCTTACCTAATTTTCAGGGAAAAAGTACCTGAATTTTCCCCCCTGATCACTGCAATATCTGGCACTTTTTGATTTTAAACAAGCCTAAAGATATTATCCAACAAGGTTTTTATATTTATTCAGTAAACCTTAATTAATTAGTCCTTGAGCAGTGCGATACATTGGGCTAAAGAAGCGTTAGTTTTCAGTGCTTGCGGGTTAATATGGGTGGCGGCCGCTCGATAACCTTGTTCTAAGAGATCTGCAATTAAATCTTCCTTTTTTGGTAGATCTAATTTCCCCCTTCTACCAATTTCCCGAAAGCTATAAAAATAGGGAGGAAAATCGTTTTCTTCCCTCATTATTTCTAACAATTTAACTACCTTTTTCCACTGCCATTGATCGGCTAAATCTGCCATCTTTTCTAGATAAAGGCGATCATGTAAACTGCCTAACCACAAGGGTCCGGTTAAAGTTAAAGGTTGCCCGTCCCCAGAACAAACTATCTTGCCTAACTTCGGCCAAGGCACTGATTGATATTCCCCGCAGCTATGACAATAACCGAGAAAACCGTAGTTATGACTATTTAATTGTCTATTAGCTGTTAACCGCACCATCACCCGATAACTTTGACCAAAAAAGAAGGAAAAAATCGGCGTAATTCCTAAACCTAACCGGGCCGATTCTAATTGCAAACCGGCGATAATTAATCTTAATCCCTGTTCGTGGGCAGCCGGATGATTGCGAGCATAGGCTCCATAATCAGCTAAACTATTTTCTAGATTATGACCCGTCAGCGTCCGTCCATCGGTATTAGTTAGATAAATTAAACCCCCGATTTTAGTGGCTAAAGGAATAGCACTAAACAGAGATGCAGGAGAACCAAAAGCATCAATATCAACTAGATCGTAATGGTCTTTTTTAAGATAACATTCTAGGAGAACTTCTTGAGCAGATTTATAGGTTATTTTCCCTTGTTTCTGTTGTAATAAACTCTCTAAATTAGCGGCTAAAGTTGGCTTAATTTCTGGATTACCATCATTAACCCACAGCCAATCCGCACCACTTTCTAACCAATACCTGAGCGCTCGCACACCAGAGCCGCTCATTACCTCTAAAACGCGCAAACTTCCCCGCTCTTTTTGGGCAATTGCCGCCGCTAAAACTCCTAAATCTCGGACGATTTTACTCTCCGGTCGATAAAAAGTATTGTTGATATTAAATATCGCTTTTTCTTCCTGCATCGATCATCTCACAATTAGCACTCGGCGGAAAGGGTCAGACACTGCCAAAATCCATCAGACATCAAGATAGAAGTAAATCTAAAGAAATTGTGAAATTATCAGAAATTCCCGATTTTTTTACTATTATATCCCTAAAAAGCTGATAGTTTCCCCATGAGAACGGCAAATTGAAGGTAAAAAATAACTATTTTTTAATATCTTATAACAGTTTAATCCGGTCTGATGGGAGATAACCTAAAAGCAAAATCATTCAACCTTGATATAGAGATGAAAAAGTATCTAGCAGAGTTCATCGGGACCTTTTGGCTGGTTCTCGGTGGTTGCGGTAGTGCCGTTTTAGCGGCAGTATTTGTGGGTAAAGCCAAGAGTGTCGTAGATGGTGCTGATTTTAATATCCATCTGGGGATTTCTTTTGTGGGTGTGTCCCTTGCCTTCGGTTTAACCGTCCTCACTCTTGCCTACGCTTTAGGGCATATTTCGGGGGGACATTTTAATCCCGCCGTTTCCTTCGGTCTCTGGGCAGGTAAACGCTTCCCCGGTTCGGAACTACTTCCCTACATCATCGCTCAAGTTTTAGGGGCGATTTTAGCGGCAGTAATTATCTACATTATTGCCAGTGGTCAACCCAGTTTCGCTCTGGGAGGCAGTAACCCTCTGGCCACCAATGGTTACGGAGAACATTCTCCCGGTGGTTACAGTTTATTCGCCGCTTTGGTCACGGAAGTGGTCTTGACCTTCATGTTCTTAATCATCATTTTAGGCTCTACCGATCGACGCGCTCCGGCCGGTTTTGCTCCCATCGCTATTGGTTTAGGATTGACCTTAATTCACTTAATTAGCATTCCCGTGACCAATACCTCCGTTAACCCCGCTCGTAGTACCGGTGTTGCTCTTTTATGCGGTAATATGGCTCTCGTTGGTCAATTATGGTTATTCTGGATTGCTCCCATTGTTGGGGCCGTGGCTGCGGGTTTCCTCTACAATAGTTTCTTTGAAGAAACTTTAGAAGAAAGGCGAGTTAGAGAATAAGTGGAAAGTTACCGCTAAAGTTTGATTGCTTCAAAAGTCAAGTGCTGATAGCGATTCCTGTGGGGTCGCTATTTTTTTCGTCCCCACCGACAAAATTGAGCAGCGCTCGTCGTCCTTGCTCGCCTCGATCGAGTAAAGTAATCTCTAGATAATTTTCTGGCAAAAAAGTTAAACGTTCCGACCATTCGATCGCCACTATCCCTAAATCTACCTCGATTCCCTGCCAATAATTTTCTAGGTACAGCGCCTCGATATCTTGACCCTGCAAACGATACAAATCCAAATGATACAAAGGAAGGCGGCCTTCGTTATATTCGTTAACGAGGGTGAAGGTAGGACTAGCTATAGGCTCTTGAATACCCAATCCTAAGCCAATTCCCTGTACTAAGGTGGTTTTTCCCGCTCCCAAATCGCCTTTTAATAAAATTACACTGCCAGAGGCCAAGGTTTGCCCCAGTTTTTCCCCTAAATTGACAGTAGCTTCTCGATCGGGTAAGTCGATAATCATTTTTTCCCGTTAGGATGCCAATTAATCACTTGATTCTAATATAGCGATCAGAGCAGGTTTCTGACCTTCTTGGCTCTGGGGGGCCAAATTTGGTCTTTTGATCGAGAAAAATAGAAGCAGTTAAACTAATCTCTTATCTCTTAGTCTTGACCTTTGGTCAAATGGTCGCTATCAGGGCAGAGATAGGCGATCGGCGAAACCTTCTGGTAGATTAGACTAAATGGGAGTTGGTTAACTGCTTTTATAAAATTGATTGTTCCCTAACCATCAGCATTGTCTAGGGTCGAGGGGAATAAAACAACCGAAGTTTAGGACTTTAAGCCAGAAGTTAAGAAAAACAGTGAAATTATTATTTTTGAGTAATGGCCACGGTGAAGATGAGATCGCGATCCGGATTATTAAAAGACTGCAATCATCTCCCCACTGTCCGGGTATTACTGCTTTACCCCTAGTGGGTAACGGTTATGCTTATACTCGTCTGGGGATTCCCCTTCTCGATCGAGGTCAAAAAATGCCCTCTGGGGGTTTTATCACCAGGGATGCGAAACAATTATGGCGAGATCTACGGGAGGGATTATTAGGATTAACCTCCCGTCAATACCGTCTGGTCAGAAATTGGGGCCAAGAAGGGGGAAAAATTGTCGCGGTGGGAGATATCTTACCCCTTGCCCTTGCTTGGTTGAGCGAGAGGGATTATGCTTTTGTGGGAACGGCTAAATCGGAATACTATCTCCGGGATGAGCAGGGATGGTTAGATAGTAGCTCGATGATCGATCGCCTCTGGGGTTCCTATTATTATCCTTGGGAACGCTGGTTAATGGCTCATCCTCGCTGTCGGGGGGTTTTTCCCCGGGATAGTTTAACTAGCAAAATTTTACAACAGTGGTCAATTCCCGTTGTCGATGGGGGTAATCCGATGATGGATGACCTTTTACCCGCGATAACGGGCGATTTTCCCCAAGATTGCCTAAATATTCTGCTGTTACCCGGTTCGCGCTTTCCCGAATCTCTCCACAATTGGCAGCAAATTATCGAGGCTGTGGCCGCCATTATCGGACGTTTTCCCGATTATAAGCTGGAATTTTTGGCGGCGATCGCTCCTTCTCTCCCCCCGGAATCTTTTACGGCTGCTTTAATTTCCCGGGGTTGGCGAGAACATAGCACAAATAAGTTTATTTGTCAAGAAGTATTTATAACTATTTCTCAAACGGATTACGCCGAATATTTAGGCCGTTGCCATCTGGCCATCGCCATGGCGGGAACTGCCACGGAACAGTTCGTCGGTTTGGGTAAACCGGCGATCACGATTGCGGGGGCCGGACCACAATTTACTCGCCATTTTGCCAAACTGCAACAGCGTTTATTAGGCTGTTCAATTCTCTTAGGCGATAGTGCCGAGTCAGTAGCAGACAAGTTAGAATATTTATTACAAAATCCCCCACAGTGGCAAGAAATCGCCTTTAATGGTCGTCAGAGAATGGGGTCAGCCGGTGCCTCCGATCGCATTGCCCAATGGTTACTAGGCAATTTTTGCCCTTAAAGAAAAGTATCGGTCTGATTTTCGCCGCTAGTTGGCCACTCAAAAATAGTTTCTAGGGCAATTTTTTGGGCGCTTGGTTGTTGTCCGTAGCTGAAAAGATAGGGAATTTCTGCGCTTTGTTGACGAAACCACTGGAAAACGTAGGGACTACCATAAACAATCAATGCTTGAATCTGTCCGGTTTTCAGCAAAGCTTGATAGATAGCTTTCGTTTCGTCCCTTAATCCGGCACTACCCCGAAAAGGATTACCACGGATAAATACTTGTAGGAGAGTCGTTTCTGGGGAGACGAGGGACTGATTAAAGGTGCTACGGTCGATTATTTGCGTTTGATAACCCCATTGTCGGGGAATTGTCACCGCCGGACAAGAGCGATCGAGAAAGTCACAGTTGAGTAAATCATCCATAATGATTAAATTGCGGCCTTGAGTGGCTTTAATCGGTAAATTAGCGCTAACTGTTTGGGAATCTTTTAAAATATCGCTGACAATCTCTAGAGCTTGCGGTGCCGCTAAACTGCTTAAGGATTCTAAGGATGGCTGTCTTTGCCCCAATTTCTCTTTTGCTCGTTGAATACGTTGCCAAGAATCATTAATTCTCGCTTCGCTAATTGTACCCGCTTGCACGGCACTATACACCGCTTCGATCGCTTCGATCGGATCGGGTGGCATTAACAGTATATCGGCCCCCGCCTGTACCGCCCTCACTGCTATGGCGGCAGCACTGGCAATTTTGGTTACTCCCCCCATAATCAGGGCATCGGTGACGATTAAACCCTGAAAACCGAGATTTTGGCGCAGTTTTTCCCCGAGAATTTTCGAGGAAAGAGTGGCGGGAAATTCGGCATCCCAAGCGGGAATTAACAGATGGCCTGACATAATACTATCAACCCCCGACTCGATTGCTGCTTGAAAGGGCGGCAATTCGATCGCTTCTAGGCGATGATGATCGTGGTTGATGATGGGAAGATCGAGATGGGAGTCATTGCTGGTGTCACCGTGGCCCGGAAAATGTTTGGCCGTGGTCAAAACTGGATAGGAATCCGCCCCTAAAATAAAAGCTTGAGCTAGATTAGCGACGATTTCGGGAGTTTCAGCGAAGGAACGAATATTGATAACAGGATTGTCGGGATTATTGTTCACATCGACAATTGGGGCTAAAATCCAGTTAATCCCGATCGCTAGTGCTTCCTTAGCGGTAATTGCTCCCATTTCCTTAGCATATTCTGTGGCTTTTGTCAAGCTTTTTTCGGCTATTTTTCCTAAAGCCATCGGGGGGGGGAACCAAGTAGCGCCGGAAAACCTTTGGCCGACTCCCTCCTCGATATCGGCGGCGATGAGGAGAGGATTATCGCTGGACCAACTTTGTAATTGTTGGCTACGGAAAGCGATTTCGGCGGCGCTGCCTCCTAATAGAATCACCCCACCGAGGTGGAGGGTTTCTAACCAATGTTTCAGGGTGGCGTTGACAGGTTCCCAGACAGGATAGCGGATTTGTTGGTCAAAGAGATAGCCGGAAGCGCGGACTACTATCATCTGACCAATACGTTCTTTTAGGGATAAAATGCGATCGCTCACTATTCAGTTATCAGTTATCAGTTATCAGTTATCAGGTTTAAGTTTTAAGTTCCCAGTGTTGTCTAAATTTAGTTATCCTCTACTGATCACTGTTCACTGGTCACTGATAGCGGAATCGTCATCTTCTGGGGGTCGATCGCTTTTAATATGATCAAGAAGG
>NZ_JADBTF010000406.1:0-4401 GCF_020246295.1 Microcystis sp. M090S1
GTCAGTCTGTAGAGCGACCATAAGACCAGAACAGAGTAAATCTGTTAAGGCAGGTGCGAAAAATCCTTCGGGAAAGAAGCAGAAACCCAAATCGTGAGGTTTGGGAATCGCCGTCCGTTTACGGCGGTGAGGATGTCAACAGTTTTCTCTGTTATAATTAGAGTAACAGAGGAGTGTTGGCTGTGTTGTTTGTTAATAATTGTCAAATTTAATCAAGATCGGGATGGTTATCGGGCAACACCTCAACGGTGGGGGCAAGTAACTGTTAAGTCTGCTTCTTTAACTAGCGGTTTTGGTTATCCCGTTGCGGAATTTTTTCAGAGAAGTAGATTTTAGTACTTGTCAACCGCAGTAACTCGACTGTTGGTGATTTTTTCGAGTTCGGGGGTAAGGATCATGAAAAGTAAAATATTAGCAATTGCAGCTTTAGGAACTTTAGCGGTTTTTAATTGTTTTCCTGGCATAGCTTATAGTCAACCGCTACTTGTCAGCAAAGAATCAACCACACCCACCTCGATCATAATTGATGATGATGAGATGGCACAACTTCCCATGCCTGTTCGTCAAGGATTGGAACTGTATCTAGCGGGAAATACTGGTGGTGCAGTTGATGTGTGGGTAGATAGCATGATTAAATTCGCCAAGGATCATGAGGATTTTTTTGAATCGGCCGAACAAGCTAGAAGGGATGTCCAGACCGGGGAGGAATCCCGTTTACAAATGAAAAAAATTCTCAAACAATACACTCAAGCTAGTGGACCTTGTAAACAATCTATTTTCCTGCAAGAACTTATCTATCCCCAGAATAAGTTTTTAAGACGTTTTTTCTTGAAACTTCGCCACGAACAAGATTCTTTATTTGTAGAGTTTATCACCTTACAGACCCCTAAAGGAGTGTATATTACCCACGTTCACTTTCATCCAGACCTGCGAGAAATCATCAAGGATGATAAGTAGTACGACATCAATCGACTACACTAGATCAAGGAGGTAGCGTTGCGACTTATCAGCAGGCTGATCTTCAAACAATTAACAGTGATCACTTAATCCCATTCAGGAGGTGGATTATCAACGGCCTGATCAAAAGAGAATTAAGGCTTTTAAAACTATTTTAGAACAGGAAAAAGTCGGCGTTACTGTCCGTTATTCCAGAGGTTTAGCGGCCAATGCGGCCTGTGGACAATTGTGATCGAGCGTCATGGTAGAATAAACGGCTGTAAATCGGCCATTAACTAGAGTCTGCTGAATAATGGTAAAACCCTTTTAAAATAAGGCTTTTGACCTGTTAAAATCCGATGTTAGTGCAAGAATATAGGATTGGGACATTCAAAAACCTTGCATTATTCTTCTCGTAGTACACAAACTGGTACAAAAACCAAGGGCAACAAAGCCTGAAACGACCGGCTACTGACTCCTAACCCCACCAATACACTTTTTGCCGCAAACCCTAACTAGATTGCTAGTCTCCCTGCTAGGCTAAACTAGAGAACTATAACATCAATGTAGGAGCCATTTCGATGCAAAGTCTCTCTAGTGCCAAGGAAAACCGCCTTTTTGTCTATGAAGTCGTCGGTTTGAGTCAAAATGACAAGACTGATAACCTAGATTATTCTATCCGTAAGAGTGGCAGTGTCTTTTTAACCGTTCCCTATGGCCGCATGAATCAAGAAATGCGTCGGATTACCCGTTTAGGCGCTCGCATCGTCAGCATTAAACCCTTAAACGCTGCTGCGGCCGAGTAGTTGAAAAAATAATTATTGCTAATATCTGTCCCCCTGGTTGTCCTCATCAGGCCAACTAGGGGGATTTTTAGCACAAATAGGGAAAAGTAGCATAAATCTTAATAAAAAGTAAAAATGCTGCAAATGTAACAGATTTTAACCAGAGAGTTGACCTATCCTTAAGGAAAAGATAAAAGCGATGTCTGTGGTTTTTTAAGATAACTCTCAATTAGGCCTAGGTGTAGTGTACCGATGGTAGGCTAAACTATGGAACGATTATCGTGACTTGAGTTGGGAGTTATATTTAATGTACAGTCCGAGTACACTAGCGGGAAACCGTTTATTTGTTTACGAAGTGGCGGGTCTCAATCAAAACGACAATACTGACAGCTTGGATTATTCAATCCGTCAGAGTGGAAGCGTGTTTTTCACGGTTCCCTACAGTCGCATGAATCAAGAAATGCGTCGGATTACCCGTTTAGGTGGTCGTATCGTCAGCATCAAACCCTTCAATGGGATTGCCCCCGTAGCAACTGTTTCTAGTGCCTCCACACCACAGCCAATCGCTCAATCATCGCCCGTCACCGAACAGACCAAGAAAAAGGCCATGACCCAAGCGAAAGAAAAAACAGATATCCCCGTCAACATCTACCGTCCGAATCAACCCTTTATCGGCAAATGTATCGAGAATTATGCTCTCGTTGATGAGGGGGGTATCGGTATCGTACAACACGTCACCTTTGACCTTTCTGGGGGCGATTTACGCTATTTAGAAGGGCAAAGTATCGGTATTATCCCCCCGGGTAGCGATGCTAATGGCAAACCTCATAAATTGAGACTCTATTCGATCGCCTCCACCCGTCATGGTGATAAATTAGACGATAAAACCGTATCCCTCTGCGTGCGTCAGTTAGAATACCAACATCCAGAAACCAAGGAAACCGTTTATGGAGTTTGTTCCACCCATCTTTGTCATATAGGGGTGGGGGACGATGTGGCTATTACTGGTCCCGTGGGTAAGGAAATGCTGCTGCCAGGTGATGAAGATGCCACTATCATTATGATGGCCACCGGGACGGGAATCGCTCCTTTCCGAGCTTTCCTCTGGCGGATGTTCAAGGAACAACACGAAGATTATAAATTCAAAGGTCTAGCTTGGTTGATTTTCGGAGTTCCCAAAACGGCCAATATTCTCTACCAAGAAGAATTAGAGAAAATAGCGGCGGAATTCCCCGATAACTTCCGTCTCACCTATGCCATCAGCCGGGAACAGCAAAATCCCCAGGGCGGTAGAATGTATATTCAACACCGGGTAGCCGAACACGCTGACGAAATCTGGAATCTACTCCAAAGTCCCAAAACCCACGCTTATATGTGCGGACTGAAAGGGATGGAAGATGGTATCGACGATGCTATCAGTGGTGCCGCCGCTAAAAATGGTGCTGATTGGTCTGTCTATCAGAAACAACTGAAAAAAGAACATCGCTGGCACGTAGAAACCTACTAAACCAAAAAGGTTCTCTGAAAATTTTTTCGGGTGGGCATTGCCCACCCTTTTTGTCTTGGTTTCGGTTAAGATCAGTTTTTTAAAAGGCCTTTAATAAAGATGAAATTCTCTCGACGCTTTTTTCCTGTTTTCCTTGCCCTCTGCTTACTGTTTATTTTGCTGCCCCGGGCCTGGAGTTTTACTAATAGCCAAAAACAAATTCTGGCAGATTTAAAAACAGCCGAGATTATTTATCTGGGAGAAAGGCACGATAGTCAAGCCGATCATCAGGCCCAATTAGCTATTATCGAGTATTTACAGGCCAATAATCCCCAAATAGCGATCGCTTTCGAGATGTTTCAACGTCCTTACCAAATCTATTTGGATCAGTATTTAGCCGGCAAAATTAGCGAAAATCAGTTGAGAGAAAAAAGTGAATACGACCAACGTTGGGGATTTGATTGGGAATTTTACGCCCCGATCCTGCGCTTGGCCAAGGCAAAAAAACTACCAGCGATCGCCCTAAATACACCCACGGAAATCACTAGAAAAGTGGCACGGGAGGGCTTAGAAAGCCTCTCCACCTCAGAAATGACCTACATTCCCCCTAAAAGCGAAATAAACCAGGATAACGAGGAGTACCGTCAACAGATCTTAGCCGTTTATCAGCAACACACGGGGGGCAAAAGTCAGGGATTCGATCGCTTTTTTCTGGCACAGGTCCTCTGGGATGAAACCATGGCCGATGCGATCGCTAAATTCTGGCAAGCTCATCCCGACTATCAGATCATCGTCCTAGCAGGAAAAGGTCATATTGCCTACGGTTACGGTATTCCCAGTCGAGTCCAAAGAAGATTAGGCGATCGCGTCATCCAGCGTTCGGTTTTCTTGGGAGACGCTCCTCAATCATCACCAGCAGAAACCAAAAAACCCGCCGATTATTTTTGGCAAGAGCAACATTAAGCCAGTCAGGAGTTAGGAAGCAAGGGATGGTAAGCTAAGAAGCCAGTCTTTTAATTTAGTAGATAATAGGTCTGAAAAACTGAGGCTATTTTTTGACATCCTCACCGCCGTAAACGGACGGTGATTCCCAAACCTCACGATTTGGGTTTCTGCTTCTTTCCCTTGCGGGGTTCCGCACCTGCCTTAACAGATTTACTCTGTTCTGGTCTTATGGTCGCTCTACAGACTGAC
>NZ_JADBTF010000407.1:0-2730 GCF_020246295.1 Microcystis sp. M090S1
AAAACAAACGATAGAAACAATAATGGGAGGGACTTTCAGTTAATTATTTATTAGTAGTTGATAATCTTCAAAAATGTTGCTGTACAAGGATCGACTTAAGACTTTTGCAAGAGGTCTAAACAATTGCCTGACTTAAAGAATCTTGATTCTGGCTTTTTTGTAAGAGTTGAATGGGTTGATGAGTAACCAGAGAATAGAGAACATCAGGGTCAGAAACGTTGAATCCTGTAATAACTGGACTTCCCCCATACAGAAATACTAAAAAATTAACAAAACCCTTATGGAGCTTCTCAGAAAAAATTGAAAAGAGGCTACTGGGTACATTTTTCACTTGAAAATGGCTTTACCGTTGACTGTATCTGGAGTGGAGCGATTCCCTAGAGTTCGCTGTATAGCGATCGCTAACTTGATTGTAACAGATAGTGTCATCAATCTCTAGAGTAAGCGATTCCCTCTGTAGCCATGTTTAGATAGCTAGTACATTTACACTGGAGAAGTTCAGTTATATCAAAGAATTTTAGTTATCTTTTGACAAAAATTAGATAAATTAGCTTTTTTATCTAAAAACTCTAGTAATTCAGCTAGAGATTTTTGAGGATTTTTATATTTCTCGACCTGCCGATTTAGACTGAATTTAATTTCTTCGGGATATTCATCGAACAAATGACTTAAAAAAGTATCAGGAGATTGAGCCTTTATACCCCAAGTTTCTAAAGCTGACAGGGAAAAATCGGCAAGATTATTAGTTAAAATTAGATTAGCTTTAGCCATAACAGCAGTTGCTAGAACATGACGGTCTTTTAAGTCATTTGTCATTAACTCAATTAAACCAGATGGCACTTCAATCATGGCTTCGGGAAAAGCTGCTTTCATTGTCTCCACTAAATTAAGGGCTTTTATTGAAGTTATATTATATCGATTAATCAGATTGCGGGTTGTTTCTTCTAAAATTAATTTCGACCAGTAAGGAGAGTATAAACCTTGCCAAGCAATTGATAATAAAGTATCGCGTAAATACTGAGGAATAAGAACACAAGCATCTAAAACAACCCTAGGCTCTGCTGTCATCTAGGTTTAATTCCTCATCTTTTCTGTATAGTCCTTCCGCTTCAGTCATGGCCACAAGGTTATTTAAAATTTGTTCTCTTTCTCGATATTTTCTCTCTTTATATATTACCAAATCTTCTCGTTTTATCCGTCTATCACTGCCTACATTAGTCGATAAAATTTGCCCCTGTTCTAGTAATTTTATTAGATAAGAGTTAGAAACATTTAACAAATTAGCCGCTTCTTCTATAGTTAAATCCTGAGGGGTAACATTTAACTGAATTACCTGTCCCGATGCTAAGGCAGCTACACTGTAACGAAGTACCATTAAAACCGATTCGGGAATATGGACATTTTCTCCCTGTTCAGTTACGAGTCTCGTCGGGATTTCTCTATTAAGCAGCTGATTTAATTGGGTTATTTGTTCAGTTTCTTCGGGTTCGACAACAAAATGAGTTGGGTCAAAATTAGAATATTTACTCATATCAAAGAATGACTCCACGCATTGATATTATTTCACCTCATTTTAACATACCAATCTGACAGGGGGACAAGAACCCTGAAATCGATACATCAATTGTATTGATTTAACTCAGACTCTGTAAGACTTTTAGCCATAGCTAGTATATTTATACGAGGAATTCCAGTTATACCATCCTCACACACAACCTAGAAGATCTCACTAGGCTCTTCTGGTTTGTGTGTGGAATTAATTTCTAGCTTTCTTCAGCCATTCCTAATATTTCTTGATAAAGAATTGGGCTAATTCTTTTACCTTGACTCAAAAACTGCTCTAAAATGGGTTTAACTTCAATAATAATTCCTTTCTTCTTGGCGATTAATAAAAGTCCAATTGTTCCAGTTACGGGCAAATTTCTAGACTGAGCGACTTTTCTTCCTAATTTTTCGTCTATTAAGACTCGATTCGCTTTTAATTCTTCTGCCAAGACAATTGTAGCCGCTTCCCCCAAATCTAGTTTAAACTGAATTTGCAATTGTAATAATTGAGCGGGAGATTGAAGGGTAAATACCTCAATCCACTGAGCAGCAGGAACAACCGAAGCAGCCCGATGATTTCCTGTGGTGACTTCATTATAAACTTCTTGGGGAATGATAATTTTGCTAAAGAGTTTTTGGAGTAAGTTAAGTTGACCAACTTTAGCTAACTCACTTAACGGAGTGGTATTAGAGACAATAATCACGCAGGAGAATCTTCTAATAGTTGCAGGGTTTCTGTAATTTCTTGTTCTAACTCTTCTCGATTTTGGTCGGGGAAGATGGCAACCCCATATTGACCCATAAGTTCGAGAACTTCTAAACGAGAGATTCCCAATAGCCTGCCAGCTATCCCACTACTAATTTCTCCATGTTTTAACAAAGTCATGATATATGCTATCTTAGCCTGTTCCTCTGCTTGTGAATGGAGAGATTCCGAGATATTAATAGGCCAATCAAATCTTATTGTTATGGTCATACGTTGGGATTATGCAGAAGTTTTTGGCTCTTTTAACTGCCAGATACTAACATTTTATACTAAATCCGTTGAGTAACGCACAGAAAACGGGTTTCTCCGAGAAACCCGTTTTCTGCTCATGCACTCATGCAAAAAGGGGAATAAATAATCAGTCTTTAATAACCAGATTTAGTATTACAACAGATTTGCGCCCGTAGGTTGATTTGATC
>NZ_JADBTF010000408.1:0-2922 GCF_020246295.1 Microcystis sp. M090S1
CAAAGGGTTAACCTCGATTTATGATTTTCCTTGATATATCTGAGTTTCAGCGATTTTGGGCTTCTCGAAGTAAATCCCAAGCGGGGATTGGAGTTGAGGCTTTTCTCGATTTGTTTTTTGTCTAAGTCCCACTAGCAAATCTACAAAACAAACTAATCACTGAAAACTCACATCTGATAACTGATCACTGATCACTGATTAAGCTGTAGCTTCTAAAAATACGCCTAAATTGCGGAATTTTTGATAACGAGATTCGCGCCGTTGTTGGGGAGTTAACACAGATAAAGCCTCTAAATTTTCACTAATAGCGGCTTTTAAATTGGCTGCCGCTTTAATCGGATCAGCATGGGCCCCTCTGGAGGGTTCAGGAACGATCTGATCGATAATATTTAACTCTTTTAAATCTTTTGAGGTAATTTTGAGGGCAACTGCCGCTTTATCGGATTTTTTGGCATCTTTCCAGAGAATGGCGGCACAAGCTTCGGGAGTCGCCACGGTATAGACAGAATGCTCTAACATTAATAGGCGATCGCCGACCCCAATGCCCAAAGCACCGCCCGAACCACCTTCGCCAATAACAGTACAAATGATTGGCACATCTAAACGGAACATCTCCCGAAGATTATAGGCGATCGCTTCCCCTTGACCTAATTTTTCCGCTTCCACCCCCGCCCAGGCACCGGGGGTGTCAATAAAGGTTAAAATTGGCTGATTAAACTGATGGGCGTGTTCCATTAAACGCATGGCTTTACGATAACCCCCGGGGGCAGCCATGCCGAAATTTCTAGCCACATTATCCTTAGTATCCCGGCCTTTTTGATGCCCGATAATCACCACGGGACGACCGTTAAAACGGGCAACACCACCCACAAGAGCGGGATCGTCGTAACCACCGCGATCACCGTGTAACTCGAACCATTCATCGGTGATTGCTTGAATATAGTCTAGGGTACTGGGGCGCCGGGGATGACGGGCTAATTGTAGCCTTTGGGAAGGGGTAAGATTGCTAAAAATTTCACGACGTAATTGATTAGCTCGTTCGTCTAGTTGACTAATTTGTTCCGAGACATCTACGCTATTTTCTTGGGCTAATTCTTTAATCTGTTCGATGCGGGATTCTAATTCGTAGAGGGGTTTCTCAAAATCTAGGAGAAAAATCTTTTTCTCGGTAGTCTCGTTTTTAGTCATAGGTTAGTGGCTAGAAGTTTACTGGAAGCTAAGTAGGTAGGCGTTAAAAATTATCAGATGCCCCCCTTATCAAGGGGGGATTAAAGGGGGGACTAAGGGGGGATCGGCACCCCCCTTATCAAGGGGGGCAGGGGGGATCAGAGGCAAAATCTATCTTCAATTTAATTATAACTACTTACTTAATCTTTTCTAGCTTACCGTTTTTCAGCGATCGATTATCGAAAAAATCGGGTCTAAAACCTCGCCTTAAGGCGAAAAGTTTTGGGAGCGGGGCATAAATCCCCGTTACAAAAACGGCCTCCTGCCGACCGCCTCCTGCCCCCTGCCGACCGCCTTCTTTATCGATCGAATTTTGTCAATTGTCGTATAATAATAGATCGTGCCTTTTTCACCCCAAGGAGGATTAGTTATGGCAGGAAGTGAACTAAAAGCGGATCTATGGGTTAACGAATATATTACCCCCTGGGACATTTATAGTCATGGGGTTTCCCGGATTTTAGCCTACAAAAAAACCGCTTTTCAGGAGATGTATATTGTTGAATCGGGGGCCTATGGAAAAGCCTTGGTACTGGATGGCAAATGGCAATCTTGTACGGGGGATGAATTTATTTATCATGAAGCATTAGTGCAACCGGCAATGATTGCCCACCAAGAACCAAAAACTGCTTTAATTCTGGGAGGTGGTGAAGGTGCGACAACGCGGGAGTTATTGCGTTGGAAAACAATCGAAAAAGTGATGATGATCGATATCGATGGGGATGTGGTGGCAGCTTGTAAGGAACATCTTCCCGAAATGCACCAAGGCACTTTTGATGATCCTCGTTTTGAGTTAGTTGTCGCTGATGCTTTAGAAGTTTTAGACACCACTAACGATCGATGGGATATTATTATCTCCGATCTGGTTGATCCCATCGAAGAGGGTCCTTCTTTCCCCCTATTCACGAAAGAATACTTTGAAAAACTACAAAGAGTTTTGGCAGCAAATGGCATTGTTGTTGTCCAATCTGGCCCGGTTTCTCCTCCTTCGGTGATGTATCATGCGCGTTTGGTGAATACTTTAAAAGCAGTTTTTCCCTACGTTCATTCCTATTGCGCTCCCACTCCTAGTTATGGTTCCCCTTGGGGTTTTACTCTCTGTGCTAATCATCCTTTAAATACTCGTCCCGATCCGGACGTGGTAGATGAATTAATCAGCGATACAACTACGGGAGGATTACGTTTAATTGATGGCATGAGTTTACTAGGAATGTTACAAACTCCTCTCTATATTCGTCAAGCAATCGCACAAAATACGGAAGTTTATACCCTGGCAAAACCCCCGAAATTCTTCGGTCAAGGAGTAATCAGTGACCAGTAATCAGGAGTCAGGAGTCGGTCGTCAGGAGATAGGGTGATAGGGTGATAGGGTGATAGGGTGATAGGGTGATAGGGTGATAGGGATTTAGGGGTTTAGGGGTTTAGGGAAATTTCAGCCAAATGCTCCATTTCCCCACTTCCCCATTTCCCCATTTCCCCACTTCCCCACTTCCCCATTTCCCCATTTCCCTATTTCCCCATTTCCCCATTTCCCTATTTCCCCATTTCCCCATTTCCCCATTTCCCCATTTCCCCACTTCCCCACTTCCCCATTTCCCCACTTCATAATTCATAATTCCCACACCTCACCAACAAACTTTTTGCCGCAAACCCTAACTAGAAATCGATCGAGTCTTCATGATTAAGAATTGCTTGCAG
>NZ_JADBTF010000409.1:0-13798 GCF_020246295.1 Microcystis sp. M090S1
ACCAAGCTTGTGTTCTGAGATGGAGAGCTTTATTGTAAACCAATCTTACACAGCCCAAAGTGCGCCGCAATAGCGACTCTTGTTCGGGTGTGGGGTAAAATCGGAACGAGTAGGCTTTTTCCATACCTCACATTTTAGCATATATTTCGTAAATGTGCTAATATTTAACAGTAAAGCCGTCGTAGAACGACGGGGTTTCAGACCCAAATTTTCGATGACCTCTAAACCAATTACAATTAAAGCATCACCCCCACCAGCAATCCCATAGCCAATAGCGACAAGTAAACCGGCTAGTAAACCGAATCAAGCAACAGTTTTAAGCTGATTCATCTTTATTTGTCTTAGGAAGTGGCAGGTAGAGGAGATGTGGGGAGACCTTTCAGTAATCAGTAATCAGTGATCAGTAATCAGTAATCAGTAATCAGTGATCAGTGAATAAGCTGCCCCCGCATTTAAATTGCTTGTTGAGATGAGGCACTCATGCAAGAGGCAAGAGGCAACAGTAAAGAGATTGAGGGAGATTTAGCTAATTTAAGGATAGGCGGTAAAAATGCGTCTTAGCTTAATATTACTTAAAACTCAGTGGTTAGTGGTCACTAGCCCCTTCTAACTGATAACTGGTTAAGGCATAGCATAAAAACTGAAAAAAACTCGAAAAATTAATAATAATTTAAAGAATTTGACGCTGGAGAATAATCAGATTTTGGCTGATAGCTAAACCTTGACGGCTGGCAAAATAACAGAAATTCTTAAGAAGCTAAAGGGTTTAAATCCCCAGAGAGAGCATTGTAGAATGAAGCGGTTAGTTATCTACTAGAAGATAGGACTTTTCCGTCCCAGCGAAACAATTCTATTCAAATCTTTAACCCAAATTGCCAAGGAGACTGAGTTTTAATGTCTGTTAATTTTCTGGGAGTTGGTTTGTTTCACCCTCTCCTTACCCCTTATCTCGCCCTCCATATTCCTGACGGCTTTTTGAGTCCATCGGTGAGTCTATTTACTTGGATAATTGCCGTCGTCCTGATTGGCTTTTCTCTCAAAAAAGTGCGCGGTCACTACGCTGAACGGGCTGTACCTTTGATGGGAGTTTGTGCCGCCTTTATTTTTGCCGCCCAGATGATTAATTTTCCCATTCCGGGGGGAACCTCCGGACATTTGTTAGGGGGGACTCTTGCGGGGGTTTTACTCGGTCCCTGGGCGGGTTCTTTGGTGATGGCGGTGGTTTTTATCGTTCAAGCTTTATTTTTTCAAGATGGCGGTTTAACGGTTTTAGGGGCGAATATCGTCAATATGGGTCTGATCGGGACGTTTGGCGGTTATTATCTCTATCTAGGGATTAGGAAAGCCCTCGGTTTTCATAGTTGGCGCAGTATGGCGATCGCTGTTGCCCTGGCCGCTTGGACAAGTGTGGTGGTGGCTGCGTTGGCTTGCGCCCTGCAATTGGCTTTATCGGGGACTGTACCGCCTTTAGTCGCCCTTTTTGCCATGTTATCTTGGCATATCCTCATCGGCATCGGGGAAGCGGTGATTACCGTTTTCGCTGTCGGTTATATCTGGCGAACCCGTCCCGATCTTCTCTACGATCCGCCCCATTCCGTTAATAACTCTGTTCCCCCTTCCTACGCTTCTCGTCAATAGACCTCTTGTAAAAATCAAAAATTGTTGTTAGGGTCAGGAGTCGGTTGTCAGGAGTCAGGAGTCAGGAGAATTAAGAATGAATAATAATCAATTAAATGGTCTATTTAAGGATTTTATGCAATTTAATCCTTATTTTTACCGTTTTTGAACCCTCAAAAATTAATTATGCAAGAGGTTTAATAAAGATTAGCCCATGAATATTCGCAGAAATAGCCAATTTTTTCTGATTGGCCTAGTATGTTCCCTAATTATCGCCGTTTTTCTTTCTCCCTTTGCCAGTCCCGATCCCGACGGACTCGATCGAGTGGCGGAAGACTTGCAATTTAGCAAAAAAGAAGACCCTAACGCCCTAGGTAGTCAATTACCTTTCGCCCGAATTTTTGATGGTTATGCCCTCAAAGGTGTTCCCGAAGGTGTCGCCACTCCCCTCGCCGGTTTTCTGGGAACTCTTGCCACTTTCGGCATCGCTTGGGGTATCGGTAAATTAGTGATTGCAAAATCCCAAAATCAGGAGTAAGGAGTCGAGACGTGGGGACGTGGGGACGTGGGGACGTGGGGACGTGGGGCATTTAGCTGAAATTTCCCTAAACCCCTAAATCCCTAAACCCCTAAATCCCTAAACCCCTATATCCCTATATCCCCTTTCTAACTGATAACTGATAACTGAATAAATGTTACACATTGCCACTTTTTCTCGCGAAAATGAGCGCCATAATTTCGGTTTTTGGCAGAGACTCGCGCCCCATACCCGGGTTTTAGTTACTCTGTTGTTAGTTTTTGCCACAGCCTTAACGCCGAATGGTAGCTGGGAAACTTGGGGTATTTACGGATTAGGATTAATTATTTTAATTCTGATCAGTCGGGTGACTATTCCCGTACTTTTACAAAGAGTAGCGATCGAATTTGTCTTTATCGGTGTGGTTTTATTGGGAACTCTTTTTCGTGATGGCGGGGAAATTCTTTGGTCTTGGGGATTTTTGCGGGTAACTAGCGAGGGATTGCTGGTGTTAGGCAGTGTGGCCCTAAAAGCTTTTCTCTGTCTTTGTACGGTCAATATTCTGGTTTTAACGACAGCAATTCCCGACCTGTTACAAGCCTTAGTTACCCTGAAAACTCCCCCTTTATTGGTGGCAATTTTGGCTTCTATGTACCGTTATCTAGCTGTTTTGATCGCTGAATTTAATTCCATGCGAAGGGCAGCAATTGCGCGCAATTTAATGAGTAGTCCCCGATGGCAACGGTTGCTAGTGGGACACATGATCGGCGCTTTATTTATCCGTACCTACGAACGTGGCGAGCGCATTTATCAAGCCATGTTATCGAGGGGTTACACCGGTTCCTTGCCCTCTGTACAGGTTCCCCAAAGCAAGCTGAAAGATTATCTCGCTATAATTTGCATAGTAATTCTGATCCTCTGGGGTCAAATGGTACATCTACTCAGTTGACACTCCCGTTGCCTAAACTTGAAGCTAGATTGACAACCTGTTGCCAAAAAAGCCGTCCTCCGCTACGCTAAAGGACGGGGAACCTTAAACCCAATTTTTCGGTAAAAGTCTCGTTTTTCATGCACCACAACCCGATTTTTATTGAAAACCTAGTTTATACCTATCCTGACGGCACAGAAGCGTTAAAGGGTATTAATTTAGCCATTGAAGCTACGGAAAAGGTGGCTTTGGTCGGGGCAAATGGATCGGGAAAATCCACCTTATTACTGCATTTTAACGGTATTCTCCCGCCGCAAACGGGTAAAATCACCGTCGGTCCTTACCAAGTTAAACCGGAGAATTTAGAAAATATCCGCAATTTTGTCGGTTTAGTCTTCCAAAACCCCGACGATCAGCTATTTATGCCCACTGTCTGGGAAGATGTGACTTTTGGACCGATGAATCAGGGAATTCGCGGAGAGGATTTAAACCATCGCTGTCATCATGCTTTACACGCGGTGGGATTGGATTCCCAGCATTACGGTAAGAGAAACAGTCAGAATCTATCGGGGGGTGAAAAAAAACGCGTGGCCATTGCGGGGGTTTTAGCCATGTTGCCGCAGGTCTTGGTTTTTGATGAACCTAGCGCCCAACTGGATCCCCGATCCCGTCGGCAATTAATACAACTGTTGGCCACTTTACCCCAAACCCAAGTGATCGCCACCCATGATCTCGATCTGGCTTTAGAACTATGCGATCGCACGGTGGTTTTAAGTCGTGGTCAGGTGATGGGAGAGGGAGAAACCGCTAAGATTTTAAGTAATCGGGAATTTTTGGAACAACACGACCTGGAAATACCCCTTTGTTATAGTCGTCCCTACTGTGCGATCGCTGATGCGCCCTCTACTGATGTCTGATGCACAATTTGGAGATTTATTATCGGTTTCTTGCATTATGAGAGAGGACAAAAGCGAGAAAGTCTGACATTCTTGGGATAGGTAGCACGAAAATCGAGGCCATTTCCGACGATGCAAGCTCTGCTAGAAAAAGCTCAGATAGCGTTGAATAAAAAAGACTGGGAGACAGTAAACGCCAGCATACAGCGACTTTTAAACCAAAAAGATGCGATTGAACCGATTATTAACGATGAAATCCTCGATTTAGCCCTAGAAGCTTTAAAAAAATGCGATTTTCAACAGCGATGGGAAATAGCGAAACTATTTCCTCAAATCGGGCAATCGGCGATCGCTCCTTTAATTGCCCTGTTAGAATCCGAGGAACAAGATGGGGAAATGCGCTGGTTTCTGGCGAGAATTCTCAGTCAATTTGACGATCGAGCCTGTATTCTCGCTCTCAGTCAATTATTGCAAAGATCGGAGGAGGAAGAACTCAGCCAAATGGCTGCGGCTGCTTTAGCTAATATCGGCAGTTCTGCGATCTCTAGTTTAGCGCAATTACTGACGGACTCTAATACCCGTTTTTTAGCCGTACAAGCTTTATCACAAATTCGCCGGCCAGAAATTGTCGAACCGCTTTTAACCGTAGTTAAGGATGAATCTAGCGCCATTCGGTCCATGGCGATGGAAGCTTTAAGCAGTTTTCACCATCCCCAGATTACTGCGATTATCCTCGATGCTTTACAGGATCCGGCCATCGAGGTGCGACGGGAAGCAATTAAAGCTAGTAGTTACCTAGGGTCAAATTATCCCCAAGCAGATTTAGTTAACCATCTGCAACCTCTGTTATTCGATATCCACCTCGATATCTGTCAAGAAACGGCGATCGCTCTCGGTCGCATCGGCACAGCAACCTCAGCCAAAGCTTTAAATCCAGTCCTGCAATCTTCCTTAACTCCCGATAGTTTAAAATTAACTGTGGTTCGAGCATTAGGCTGGATCGAGGATGAGGAAGCTTTAAATTACCTAGAAAAGGCTTTATATAGCGAAAATGTCTTGATTTGTCGGGAAATAATCGCTATTCTCGGCCGGCAAACCTCCCAGAAATTACGCCGACAAGCAGGGGAAATTCTCGGTAATTTTTATCACTCCCGTCCCGCGATCCTCGCTCATACGGGAGTTAAACAGTCTCTAGCGATCGCTTTAGGAGAATTAGATCGGGACAATAAAAGTATTTTGCTGACTTTAGCAGCCGATGGGGAAGCAATCGTCCGTCTCCATGCTCTCAGCGCCCTGAAAAAGCTAGATCATGGGAATATCTAGCTAATTTACCGCTGCACAGATGTGGTGAATTTGCCAGTAATCCGCATCCATTTCCCCAAGGATAGCGTTTAATACTAAATCTGGTTATTAAAGACTGATTATCTATTTCCTCTTTTGCCTATTGCCTGTCCTCATAAGTAGCCCATGCTCAACGGATTTAGTATGATTCTAGCTGATAACTAAAAAACTGATTACTGATTACTGATTACTGATTACTGATTACTGATTACTGATAACTGATTTAAGGTCTTTGCAGGAAGATTAATTCTTCAACGGGGAGGAAATCATAGTATTGACCTTGATTGGCTAAAACTGCGATTAAATGGAGACGAGCATCGGGTTCAATGTGTAATCCTTCCCAAGGTACAGCAATCTCCAAACATTGATTAAAAGAAGCTTTGGCACTACTAGGAACTCGCTGCCAAGTAAAATATTCTTGAGCGAATTCTAACCAAGTAAATTCCGTGATTAAATTTATTCCTAGATGATGATGATAACCGTAATCGAGGGGCGATCGAGGGGGAATATCTGCTAGGGTAATTGGACTTTGCAGACGATGCACTTCATCATAATACCAATATAAATGCACTTCTGCGGGAATTTCTTCTCCTAATTTTGCCCCCGTTTTCCAATCGAAACGCAGATAAAAATTGAGGTGATCCCAACCGAAAAAGAGCCTTTGTACTAAGGAAGTCCGGTGCATTGTACCACTGGCGCCGCCAATTTCGATCCGTCCGGCTTTATCCCAATCCTGTTCGTCCCCAAAACCGTCGATAATGGGGTGAATGAAAGCCAGTGGACGATTACTTTGTTTATCTCGGTGTTCTTCCACAGGTTCGAGCAAATAGGAGGGAATTGGCTCATTTAAAGCTTGATAAAGAGCGATCAGGTGTTCGCGGAAAAGTTGGTCAAAAATTGCGTCATGATTGGAGGAATGGCCATAACCAAACCACCAAAACCAATCGGAACCTTCCGCTGCATACAATGCTTCCCACGCGTCGGGGTTATTATCTTCCGTCGCTTCCGGGTGATTAGCGAGGGTTTGACGGGCTAAAATTAGATATTCCCAAGCTTTATTTTTAGCGGGATCGCCGATCCAAGTGGTAAAATTGGCATCGATCCAAGAGCCGCTATGAAGTTTATTGACAGGAATTTTGGCATTAGCGGGAAAGCGATCGAGATATTCGGAGACGGTGACTAATTCGATCGCTTGGTGGTCGCTTAAAAGTTGATAAAGGTTCTCTAGGAAGGGTAAACCGTCTTGATGATAGTTTTCCCAACAGTTTTCGCCATCTAGCGCAATGGTAACTAACCAGGGTTTTTCTAGGGTCGTGGTTTCTGCGTTGGTTTTCAGTTGTTCGGCGATCGCTTCTAGGTGTTTAACTAAGTCTGTAGCGGCCTCGGTTGCTTTCATGCCACTATAGCTAAATCCGATCAGATCCGAGAGACGATGATCGCGGAAAACCATCGATAAATTGCCGTTGCTAGTTTCCAGACGGTAGGGACGATAAAGCAATTCCGGTTCGCTAATATTGCCTTTTTCGTCGCGATGAAAGTAATGTCCCAGAGACCAACCTAACACCCCCTCATCGGAACATAACCACTGAAAACCCTGTTTAGCGACTGCGGGGAGAATCGCGGGACTAACGGATTGTTCCGAGGGCCAAAGTCCTCGAGGATGTTTATCAAAGCGATCGATATAGATTTGCCAAGCTTTCTGGAGATGGCGGGAAATATCTTCAGGATAGTGGAAATATTGCCGAGGAAGGGTCATATTCGGCACTGCTACCCGGCCGGCTTCCGAGTTGGCCAGCAGGGGTAAAATTGGATGGGTGTAGGGACTGGTAATGATTTCTAGTTGTCCGGTTTCCTGCATTAACCGGTGTTGCGGCAAGATACGACGCAGAATTTGACGCTGTTTGGAGATAATTCGCTGGCGATCGCTTAAAGTGAAGTTTTTTCCCTGTTCTAACCAGGCAGCGATTTCTGGGTCACTGTGAAAGATAGGATCAATCCAAGCGAGGTTATGCCAAGCCAAGAGATCGCTATAATCTTGGAGATGCCAATGGCTAATACACCAACTATGACCGTTTTCTTGACGCTGTGCGTATAATTGCCCGTAACGGGGGTGCGGATCGATCAGGGTACGATGGTTAGCATCGAAAAAGTGTTCGAGGATAAAGTGTTTTTGTGCCAGGGTTAACTGCGCTTCTGGGGTGACGGTGAGGGCAAGATAGGGGTCTATAGCTAGTCCGTTGACGTAATCCTCTAATTGCAGGATTAAAGAGGGGACAAGGTTGACAGTTTGGTGTAATTTGGGAAAACGTTCTAGAATCAGGATTAAATCGAGATAATCTTTCACCCCATGCAGTCGCACCCAGGGTAAGCGATATTGTCCCGAAGCATCGGTGCGAGTTTGACAGGATTTGTAGAGGGGTTGGTGTTGATGCCAAATAAAAGCGACGTAGAGAGGATAGGCCATGATAATACCGAGGAAAAGTGCATATAACAGGCTTTAAAGCCGTTATATTAGATAATAATGGACAATAAAGCCCATTATAGATTCTTAAAAGTTGATTTCGGTCACTACCATAATCCTATCAACTGGTTTTGAGGGGGTATCGTCTCTTTGTATTTGTTAAAGGATCGGCTCCTCCGGTGGTGATTATTTGCAGTTCAGCAGTAGAATCTCTAATATTATCGGGACCTGCTGATTTGATATGCGAATCTTCTTTTCTGGGATTTTTAAAACCCAGACCTAAACTAACTTTTGTCTCCGATAACTGCTATAGCAGTTATCGGAGACACATTTTAACCGCCTATCCTTAGATTAGCTGAATTTCCGCCAATCTCTTTACTGTTGCCTCTTACCTCATCTCAACAAGCAATTTAAATGTGCGGGCAGCTAATCAGATTTGAGTTTTCAGTTCACTGATTACTGGTTACTGTTCACTGTTTACTGTTTACTAGACCTCAAATTCAGATAAATTTGACATAATATTAGGTTTTATGGTTGTAATAGTTGTCTCTTGTCTTTTTTATCCTCCTGTCTCGGATTCTCCTCACCTAACGGAAGATTTTTGATTTTTGCAGGAGATATACTGATTACTGATTACTGATTACTGAAAAACCCCCATCACCTCGATCGACAACATTTTTCAGGATGATAGGATAAGCTGGAATTATCGAAACCGTAGAAATAATAGATAAAATGAGTAATCTCCTCTGGCCGCCTTTTCTCAAGAAAGCTTACCGTCAAGAACCAATAACTAGCTTTATCTTTACCGCAGCGGCAGTAGATGTCATCATCGGGGTTGTAGGACAAAGATGGACACTGCTATCTTTAGGGGCAACGATTATGGCGATCGCTATCTTCGCCAGGTGGCGACAGAGCCAAAAAAGCAAGGTAATCAACAAAGAAGAAGCAGCAAGATATTATTTACCGCCCCAATCGGGTCAAGTGGCTTTACCAACCCTGAAAAACGAAAAAAATCGACCTTCTTAGCTCAAAAATCTCCCCTTGCTTGGCAATCAATCCCCTCAAAGGCTAGAATCTATAGCACGGTTCATTTGTTAATATTCAACTAAATTTATGAAATTCCGATTTATCGGTGGAGAGAAACTTGTCGGGGCAATTGTGGTCAGTGTCTTAACCACGCTGACAATCGGGCAACATCAGCTTAGTCATGCCCAAAATCCCATTGCCCCCCCTAAACCCGCGGCTGAAAGTGGCGAAAAAATCCCAGAAACTATCCTAGTAGAAGGTTTAGGCAGACTTACCCTCGCTAAAACCTTAGAAGGGCAACAATCCACCCCTAATGCTGTGATTTTCAGCCCCGATAACCAATTAGTTCTCGCCGGTGGTAGTGATACGGATCCTCTCCTGAGAATTTGGTCGGTAAAAACAGGGCAAAAAGTCTCCCAAACTCGCGCCCAAAGAACCAGCGTCAAAGCTTTAGCCATTAGTCCCAACGAAAGATTATTAGTTAGTAGCGGTTTAGATGGTTCTATTAATTTTTGGAATCTGGTGGAAGGCAAGTATTTAGGAATTGCCCTCGAACACGGCAATACGGTCCTCGCCCTTACGGTTACTCCCGATGGTAAAACGTTAATTAGTGGTGGTTTGGAAGGAATTCGCCTCTGGACAGTGCAACCTCCCCGCCGTCCCCTCTATCGTTTAAATTGGGTGGGTAATTTTGTTTATTCCCTAGGGATGAAATCCGATGGTGTCACCCTTGCTAGTGGTCATGAAAACGGTGAGGTAAATTTTTGGGACATCCGCGAGGGCAAATTTTTATCGAAATTTTCCGCCCATCCCCAAGCGGTTAGCAAGCTTTTATACACTCCCGACGGCAAAAATTTAATTACGGGTAGTTTAGACCGCACGATTAAAATCTGGGATACGAGCAATAATCAGTTATTATTTACCCTCATCGGTCATACGGCCCGAATCCGTTCCCTGGCACTCCATCCCAACGGACAAATTCTCGCTAGTGCCAGTAATGACGGTGTGCGTTTATGGGATGTGACCACGGGTAAACAGTTAGCCTGGTTTGATAATAATTCCGACTGGGTGGAATCCCTGGCTTTTAGTCCCGATGGGCAGTATTTGGCTAGTGGTAATTATGATTTTAAAATTCGCCTCTGGCAATTCGTCCGTTAGGCAAAAATATCTTCATTTAGCCTTTAACCACTTCTAGAAAAGCTGATTTAGCCGCTGCCTGTTCCGCTGCTTTTTTGCTTCTGCCAGTTCCCACTCCTAATTTCTGCTCGTTTAACCACACTTCCGCACAAAAACGTTCTTGATCTAAGCCATTGATTTCTTTGACTAAATATTGCGGCAGTTTTTTGTATTTTGCTTGTGTCCACTCCTGCAAGGCATCCTTATAATTCTGTCGGGCCGGATCTCGACGAATTTCGGCCGCTTTTTCCCTTAGTGGTTCATCTAGCCAAGAACGCACTAAAACCATAGTCTGTGTACTAAGATATAATGCTCCCAAGACCGCCTCAAAAGCGTCTGCTAGTCGCGAAATTCTCCCCGCTTGATCGATACTCGTACTACTTGATACCAACAAATAACGCTCGAAACCGTAGCGATCCGCAAATTCCGCCAGAGTGCGATCGCTAACCATCATCGATCGCAGGGCGGCAAATTCTCCCACTAGCGCCTCCGGATAGGTTTCTAACAATACCTCCGCCGCCACCAGTCTTACCACAGAATCGCCCACAAATTCCAATTGTTCATAATTCTTATCACGGGAAATACTGGGATGAGTTAGAGCTAAATCTAATAAATCCCACCTGACGGGGACATCAGCCGATAAACCCAGCTTTTCCACTAGGGTTTTTAATTGTTTTTGGCGACGCGGATCACTTAAGGACATGGGAGCGGGAAGAAGGGGTGTAGGGTGTGGGGTGTGGGGTGTGGGGGAGAGGGGAGAGAGTGAGTTTCTCAGTTTGTTTTTTAATGTCCTCATACCCAGTTTAAATGCACAACAGCTTATTTCACCTGTAGCGTTATACTCGAAGAAGGATTACCTTTATCAACAACCAAGAAAAACCATGATCGAACAAAAGTTTAGTCTATAAAAACCTCAAATAGAATTTCTCAACCGTTATCAAAAATACGGCTTTAAAGATGCTAATGAGATAGTGAGAGTGGCTCTAGAGCGATTTCAACTAGAACTAGAGGCTCAGGACTTACAGGAATCAGCAAATCTGTAGGCAGCAATTTATGAACAAGATGAAGAATTACAGCAACTTCCCGAATCAGCTTTAGTAGGATGGACAGCATAATAAATCTCAAGCGAGGACTGATTATTGAGGTAAATCTAGAGCCAACTAAAGGTTCAGAAACTGGGCAAATCAGACCTTGTATTAATCTACCCAATTTTCTAAGGATAAATCAGGAATTTGTCTAAAATGTCGCAGATTTCTGGTTACTAACCTAGCTTGATTAGCTAATGCGATACTAGCAATTAATAGATCGGCTCTGCCAATTTTTTGGATTTTAGAAACACTTCGCAAACGGTCAAATTGATTAGCAGCATCTCCATCAATTAAAATTACAGGAAGTTGATTCAGTAGGACTTCTGAACGACAAAAAAGTTTTTGTGCTTTCAATAGATCACTTCCTGAAAAAGCTTTAAGTAGATAATCTATCCTTCCCCGCAAAATTTCAATCTTGGTGACAATCGCAATGGCGACTTCCTCATCCTGTAAGCTTTCTAACCGATTAATAACGTTAGTATTACCTGCGTGGAGATGAGTTAAAGTATCCGTGTCAAGAAGATACATCATCTTCAGTTTCTGAACGTCCTCTAGCTTGGTAAATAGAGTCTCTTAGGTCAGCAAGAGAGCTATCATCCCTTAAAGCACCTGCTTGTTGCAGAAAAACAGTTTTACTCTTTGGGGAAGAGTTAGGAAGGGACGGAGGATTAAAGGCTTTCGTCTCTTGCTTTAATAAAATATCACTGTTTAATTTTTCTGATTTTGGTTTAACTGCCATAATTGCTCCTGATTATTTATTAAAATTTTATCATAAATTTATTGCTAACTACAAGAGTCAAAGTTTTATTTTTGGAAATTTTCAAAACTTGGCGAATTAAAGCTTGACAGGATAAGTATTAACTTGCCAATTGCTTGTAGCTACAGGACAAGCTAAACCCAAATTAGCAATATTCCATTGGATAAAAGCATTATCGTTATTTTTCCAAGTAATCTTAACTGTGCCGACACAGTTACCTGCATTTCCAGACAGCTTAAAATTTCCTTGTAGGGTATCTCCAGTTGTACAACCTTCTGTTTGGGGAGCAGCAATCGTAATTGTTCCTGTAAATGGTGGTTTACCATATCCAAAAACAGTTTCAACTAAACTGAGTGTACTACTACCAAAACAAATTTTATTTAAGTTTGCAATTCTAGTTAAATTACTTTGAGAACGCCAAATTAAGCTTGTTTGCTCAGAAGAAGAGGCGATAGTTTCAGTTGGTTTAAGTTTTTCTTGTTGAAGTTGACGCTGTTTTTCAGCTAATTCTTCCTGGTTTTGTTCAAGCTGACGTTGTTTTTCATCTAGCTGTCGTTGCCTTTCCGCTAATTCTTGCTCTTGTTGTTTGGCTTGATTAGTCTGTTCTGATTGAATTTCAGAGATTCTTTCTGCTAATTTTTGTTGTTGTTTTTTAGAGAAGAAAGTCCAGCCAGCTAAGAAAGTAATACCTATTATTACAGCAGCAATAGTAATTTTTATCCAGTCATTTTTCAGAATCACGTTGCCTTGTTGAGATGAAGGGAAAGAAAGTTCAGTTGGCAGTACTGTCGGCTGTCCCTGTAGCGCCTGTCTCATCATTTGAGCAGTTGTAAATCTTTGATTTGCTTGCGATTTAATAGCTTGATCAATTGCATTGGCTAGAGTTGGACTAACATTTAAAGCATATTGTCGCCAGATAATTTCTCCAGTAAGCGGTTCGGTTTCTAATTCTTCAGGTATTCTCCCTGTTAATAAATAAATTGCTGTTAAACCAAGAGCATATAAATCACTGGAAAAAACTGGTCTTCCTATTGATTGTTCTGGAGGCATGAACCCTGGTGTTCCAATTACAATAGAACTGGTGGAATTACCCCTAGGAGACATCACTGTACCTATTGCTTCTTTAATAGCACCGAAGTCAATTAAAATTGGCATTTGATCGGGGAGAATAAATAAAAATAATCTCCTGAATACTGACTCCTGATAACTGATAACTGATAAAGGAGAGAGTCAGACATAAGCCGAATTCTGTATTTCCCAACAGCAGTAAAATCGCTTTTACCTTTGTTGGAATAGAGGTTATCTATCTGGGATAATTGTCACCAATTACCTCAAGCGGTTCCTAAAAACGGGACAGGAAAAAGACCAACCTTTGTCCCTCCACCTTGCTCCCCACCGGGGTTTACCGAGCCAGTACCTCTCGATACTGCTGGTGCGCTCTTACCGCACCTTTGCACCCTTACCCCCAATCAGTTATCAGTTATCAGCGAATTTACTTTCGTTACTGTTTACTGATTACTGTTTACTGATTACTGAAAAAAGGGGCGGTATTTTTCTGTGGCACTATCCTCACGCTCGCGCGCACTGGACGTTATCCAGCAAGTGTGGTCTTTCGGGAGTTCGGACTTTCCTCGGAATCATTGATAAAATGATCCCGCAACCTCTAGACCAACTCTCTCCTATTCTCTAGTATGACTTACCAGAGACTCGATCGCTCATATATACCGGTCAATATAATAAAGTGAGAAGTGGGAAAAAGGAATTATGAATTATGAATTATGAATTGGCAAGTGGGGAGGGGGGAGTGGCGAGAATAAATAAAAATAATCTGGCTCTTCGGTTTGTGTTATGCAATGGAGGGGGTTATAAGGGATGGAACCCTTATATAGAAAGGCATTTAGCGATTTTTGTCAATTGTTTTTTATCTAGAGCGAACTAATCAATTAAGTCTCTTGCCAGATAAGGATTTAGTCGATTTATGCCCCCCTATC
>NZ_JADBTF010000041.1:0-7477 GCF_020246295.1 Microcystis sp. M090S1
CTGGCAGAAAATCCCTCCGATTGGCAATTGTTAAAATATGCGTCGGCGAAACTGTTTTCTTTTACTGACAGCCAAATCCGTCTAGATACTCCTGCTCGCGCCGCCGCCGCCGGTTTTTGGTATCTTCGCCAACGGGACACCGAAAAAGCCGAAAAAGCCTTTGCTGTGGTACGTTCCCTCGCCTACGGGGAAGAAATGTATAGCCTCGCCCAAACTTTATACCGATTTAGTCTGGCAGCAACTCCCGATAGTATCGCTTCCCTGGAGGTTGCCCCCATTGCCGCAGAACCGTCATTACGTCCGCAAACTTGGCAAGCTATCAGCAGTTTAAATCGAGTTATCACAGAAATAGCTTTAGTCCAGAGAAGTTACTCCCAACAGACCAGATCCCTCGCTCTTAATCGGATTATCGGGGAATTAAGGGATATAACCGACCAACAGGCGGCCAATTTACCCCAAGCAGAAAAAGAATTAATCCTTTCTATCGCCGAAAAATGGGCAGAAATTAGCGCATCCATCGCGGGAACGGTGGGAACGGTAACTATTACCCAACCGATTCCTAATCCCTACATTATCGGTGATCCAGTGATCGGTAAACGCTTTGTTGGTCGTGAGGATATCCTGCGGGAACTTGAGTCAATGTGGTCCGGAGATAACCTATCCTCCGTGGTTCTCTATGGTCATCGTCGCATGGGTAAAACTTCGATTCTACGCAATCTGGAGGCATATCTTCCACCAGATGTCTCGGTTATCTACATTAATTTACAGCGCGTGGCCACAGTAACCAGCCTAGCCGAAGTTCTCCTGACTATGGCTGAGGAAATCGCCCAAACTTTGGCAATTGATGCCCCAGAAGAGGAAAAAATGCTGCAATATCCAGAAATATCTTTTAATCGTTATTTAGACCGTCTGATGCGCCAGATTCTGCCGGAAAAAGCTAAAACCGGTTTAATTATTGCCCTCGATGAGTTCGAGATAATTGAGGATTTAATCGAAGCGAATACCCTCCCCCGGAATTTCCTCGGCTATCTGCGTTCCCTTGTCCAGAGTAGTCCGCGTCTAGCTTTTGTTTTTGCCGGATTACATACCCTAGAGGAGATGACTGCCGATTATTTTCATCCTTTTTTTGGCAGTGTTTACCCGATTCCGGTCAGTTTCCTCTCTCCTGAATCTACTCGCGTTATCCTCGCTAATCCCGTTGGGGAAGACGAGGATTTTCCCCTAGACTATACCCCATCCGCTTTGGACAAAATTTATCAACTTACCCACGGTCAACCCTATTTAGTACAACTGATCGGCTTTCATCTGGTACGTTTTTATAATAAACAGGTCTTTGAGTTGCAACGTCCCCAAGATATTCGTTTTCAGGTGGAAGATGTGGAAAAAGCCATCGATGACGAGTTTTTCCAAAGGGGGAATTATTATTTTACGGGTGTCTGGAAACAGGCTAAACAAGAGCCGGCCGGACAACAGGAAATTTTAATAGTTCTTTCTCCCCATCTGCAAGGATTAACCCGGGCAGATTTACTGTCCAGCACCGGATTAACTGACACAACTCTCGACCGGGCCCTAAAAACCCTTGAAAATCATCATGTTATCGAATGCCAAGACTGCCGTTATCGGATTGCTGTGGAATTATTCCGTCGTTGGGTATCGGAAACGAAACAAGAAACAATGACCTAAATTCTTTTGTTATATTTTTGGCTAATATCTCAGCCCAGAATGGGACTTGCTTAATAAATGTGAAATGTAGGCAAGGTAAGGGTTTTGGGGGTCTGTCTTGCGAAACAGGTGCAAGGGGAGAATCGTGCTTCAAAACCTTGCGTCTTCATCGGCCCGCGTCCTGTAGGGGCGAAGCATTCGGGCAATAACCTATCACTGAAACCGTAGATTTTCTATCCGAATGCTTCGCCCGTACCTTTTTAGCAAACCCCAAATAGGGGGGTTACAGGGCAGCACGGATTCCCACTATAACAAAATAATAGAACAAATCTGGAAATTTGTCAAGGCCTTGGCAATTTTCCGATTAAAATTGTTTGTTGAGATGGGGTAAGGGACAAGACCCGCCCGGCCCCGACGAAAAACTTTAGTATAATCAAGAATATTTAAGTAAGTGGTTTCAATTAAATTGAAGATAGATTTTGTCCTTGATCCCCCCTGCCCCCCTTGATAAGGGGGGTGCCGATAGGCGGGGGGATCCCCCTTGATAAGGGGGGTTTTGATCCCCCCTGCCCCCCTTGATAAGGGGGGTTTTGATCCCCCCTGCCCCCCTTGATAAGGGGGGTGCCGATAGGCGGGGGATCCCCCTTGATCATGGGGGTGTCTGACAATTTTTAATACCCACCTACTTATTATTTATTAGCTTTTCTGTCTAAGATTGATGTTAAAGGCTGTTCTGTTCGATTTTAATGGGGTGATCATCAATGATGAACCAATCCATCAAGAGTTAATCAATGAAATCTTGATCGGGGAAAATTTACTGCCCCTAGGGTCGGAATTTGCGGAGTTATGTCTGGGAAGAAGCGATCGCGTCTGTTTGCGTAATGTTCTCACCCGTCGCGGTCGTCAAGTGACCGAGGAGTATCTGACCAAGTTAATTAACAAAAAAGCGAGTTTATACCGAGAAAAATTAGGAAAATTAGAGAAAATTCCTATTTATGAAGAGATATACTCTTTTTTAAAACGGGTTAAGGCCAGGGATCTACAAATCGGTTTGGTGACGGGAGCAATACGCTCGGAAGTAGAATCAATCTTGCAACAGACGGGCCTTGGGGATTACTTTAGTGTCATTGTCACCGGGGATGATATCAGCACCAGTAAACCTCAACCGGATGGTTATTTACTGGCCGTAGAAAGATTCAATCGTTGGAATTTTAATCTACAGTTGCAACCCTGGGAATGTCTGGTGATTGAAGATACTTTTGTCGGTTGCGAAGCGGCAAAAAGAGCGGGAATGCAGGTGGTGGGAATCGCTCATACCTATCCCTTCCATTTTATGCAGAGAGTGTCCAACTGGGCGATCGATAATTTCTCCCAATTAGACCTCGATCGCGTGGAGAAAACTTTTAGCCAAATCGGGGAAATAACCGAGCGATCGGGATTTTTAGGCAATCTATGACCATCTAGAGGCGATTAACAAGCTGAAAATCCCTACTTGCAAAAATCGGCAATTCGTGTTATACTAACGAAAGTGCTAAGAAAATGCGGGTGTAGTTTAGTGGTAAAACCCTAGCCTTCCAAGCTAATGATAGGGGTTCGATTCCCCTCACCCGCTTAGGCTGTTGTGCAGTAAACGTCTAAGGAATTATCGGTAATATCAACGGCGATTCTGACTTAGAGATCGCTATCTTCTAAATATCTCCGCAAGTCTTTGGTACGCTGCTCGGTGACATTTGCCAAACAATTACTGTAAATCATGGGAGCTATAGAGCCTCCCTCATAGGCACTTCTTTCAAATTCGCAACTGCTGTCTCTAAACTTAATCCAAGCTTGTTGGGCAGCAATTAATTTTCGTTTGCGAGCAGCTGACAGTTTTGGCAGTAGTTGTCGATAAACTTGATTTAACTTGCGATCGGCGTTTTGATAAGCGATGCTGGCACAAATGTTCATTTCGCTTTGAGTCTGGGGATTGTTACAGTTAGGATTTTGAGCTAGTTGCAAGTTTGTCGCTGCAGATGTGGGACTTGCAATGCTAGGGGTAGCCATCCCGACAGCAAACAAACTCGCTATGCTTAATACGGTTAGTAAAAACTTACCCATGGATACTTATTTTAATGACGGTAAGAAGAAGATAACAGAAATGCGATCAAACCGACCATAGCTTTTTCATTCTGCTCAATTCGTTGGTTGGCTTGGTTAACTATATTTCATTATTTCCAAAAAAGTGGGTGGGTGGAACTAAATATAAGATGAACGTAGGTTGGGTTGAAGCATGAAACCCAACGCCTGCTCATGTTACGCTACCCCTAACCCATCCTACAAATAATTTTGCCTACCTGCTTAACCCTATTTCATTATTTCCAAAAAAGAAAATTAGAGGAGTTGATAACTAAAAAACCCAGACGGGAACTCTTTTATAAGCAGGAGTCCCACAGCGAGGATCGATTTTAGCTTTGAATAAAACATTGGTTTCGGGATAGAACATAAAGCCAACACCTTCGCGAATCGGACCGAAAATAAGTTCGATATTCTCTAATTTGCCGGCATCTCCTTGAACGGTGACTCGTTGATGTTCTTGAAAGCCCGCTTTTTTGGCATCTTCGGCGTTCATTAATAAACAATGACGGTGGGGCATTCCCCGATATTTATCGCCCACTTGATAAACGACGGTATTATGTTGTCCATAACTGCGTCCTGTTCCGAGAATCAGGGTAATTCCGGGTGCATTTTCTGGTTGATTGAAATCTTGCTTTTGCGGCGCTTTTAAAGTGGGTAAAGGGGTGACAGACATTTGCGCTTTTCCGGTTGAGGTCGGAAAATGGGGTTCGGTAAAAATCCTTCCACTAATGGTAAATTCTGTTTGGGTTTGATCTAATTGCCCGATTTTTTGATAACCCGGAATCGTTTTGGCGATTAACTGACGAATATAGGCGGTGTCGTCTAATCTCGACCAATCAATCGGGTTTGTGCCTAAAACTTTGACGGCAATGTTGGTTAATAGTTCTACTTCCGAGATGACATCCACATCGGAACCCTGTAGATGACTGCTTCCCCGCTCGTTAAAACGGACAAAATTATTGCCCGATTCGGTTGTTGTCGGGTGAGGATTTTCAAAACGAGCGAAGACGGGTAAAATTACCGTATTTTGTCGGGCTAATCCCTGAAAATGTCCTAAATTTGGCTTGGTGGCTACATAAAAAATCGTATCAATTTGTGCTAAGGCTTTTTTGGCTTGAGTTAAATCTGGATTTGCGCCATAAAGATTACCTCCCAAACAGAAAAGGGTGTTGATTTTGCCCCGTTCGGCCGCTTCAATTAATGCCCTGGTATCATAACCGCCAGTTATATTTAATGGCTTTCCTAAAAGTTGAGAAAGTGCCTCGGCGATTTCCCGACGTAATTTCACCGTAACGCCCATAGAACCGAAGCCCTGTACATTAGAATGACCTCTGATTGGCATGGTTCCGGCTCCGATTTTGCCGGCATTACCCGTGAGTAAGGCCGTGTTAGCGATACTGATGATATTATCGACACCATTTTCCTGTTGTGTAACCCCCATCGCCCAAGCGAAAACCACTCGCTCTAAATTGCCGAAAAGGGCGGCGGTTGCTTCAATTTCTTCTCGGGATAAACCGCAGGTTTTAGTAATAGTTTCCCAGGGTATTTGTCGGGCGTAATCTATAACAGATTGCCAATTTTCTGTATGGGATTCGAGATAATCCCAGCGGACTAAATTTTGTTCGATCAAAGATTTTTGTAATCCGACGAATAGGGCGGTATCGCTACCCGGAATCGGCTGTAGGTAGAGAGTAGAAATATCGGAACCGCCCCGCAATAGGGATTTAATCGGAAAAGCGGGCGAGGAGAATTTGACCAATCCGACTTCAATTTGCGGGTTAATAATAATAATTTTACCGCCGCGATCACGAATTTGAATTAATTCATTCATCAGGCGAGGATGATTAGCCGGGGCGTTAGAACCGATCAATACCACACAATCGGCTTGTTTTAAACTTTCCAGACTGACCATTGAAGTCCCGGAGCCGAAAACCTGTTTTAATCCTACGGTCGAGGCGGCATGACAGAGATCGGAACAATCGGCTAAATTATTACTTCCTAATGCCCGGAAAAACAATTGTAAGAGGTAGGCAGCTTCATTAGAAGAACGTCCCGAACTATAGGAGGCCAGAGTCTCGGACGGTTGGCGAAAAGCTTGTTCGGCTAATCGATAAACTTCTTCCCAACTAATACGTTGATAGTGACTTTCTCCGGCTTTTAAGAGGACGGGATAACTGAAACGACCCAAGCGATCGCATTCTAAGGAGGTTAGGGACTGTAATTGAGCGAGATGATAGGTCTGAAAAAAATCGGTTTTAATACCGGGCATTAATTCGGAGGTAATCGCCTCCACACTTTTGAGACAACGTTGCAGACTTTCCCCCGCTTCGTTGACAAAACCGCCTTTTTGTCCCCCCGTTCCCCAAGCGCAAGCTAAACAGGCACTTTTATGATTTAAGGTTTGCCAGAGTTTAATCCCTTGAGGAGAGAGGGTTTTTTCTGCCCAATATTGCAATACGGGAAAACCCCCGCCCGCTTCAATTTTGTCCGATGTTTCCCGTTCTTTCATCGCTTTTTCTCCCGATTTTTTCTCAAATCCCTCCGAGAGGGAGAGTGTACCCAGTACAGTTGAGTTTATCACTATTTTTTAAAAAGTGCATCGGCAACGGATAAACGACCGGGCAAGCTACGGTTAGTTGTTGACAATATCCTATGATTGTGATTTTATCAGACTAGGGAGAGGTCTATTAAAAATGATAATTCCGATGGATGAAAATGAAGACTTTCAACATTTAGAAGAGATGATCGCCAATCTCCAAGTAAAACAGAAACAGATTCTGAAAGGGATGTTAGATTATCCGATTCAAATCGATTCGGCAATTCGGATACTTTCCGATCCGTCTCGGCAATTGGTTATAACTCATAATAATATCAGGGTAAGAGCATCTCAATTAGGCTTGACAAAAGGCTCTCAGCACAGCCATCATATAGTTGTTATCCATGGCCGCCCGTTTACTTTTTTGTGCCATACTACGTCGGTAAGTCGATTCTTGGTTAAGAGCGTTAAGTGCTACTCGTCTCAAGAAGGCTCCCATTACGAGGGCTGTGGCCGGAGCGAATCCGACATTTATCTTCATTATCTTCCCAACCTTGGGCTCCCGCTATAACTGCTAAAATAGCAATGACTAAAATATCAGTTAATAAATGTTTTTGGGTTCGGGACACTCTCGGGTCAGGAATATCTTGAAGATAAGTCAATAAACTAGCTTGAATTTCATTGATTGGTGTTAAAGGAAGCTCCGGTTTTAGTTGAGCTTTATTTTCCCTTGGGAGAACGGGGGCAAAACCTTTACCCATGAGCTATTTCCTCATTAATTTTCATGAACAACAGTGAGACTAAGGCTAATTATAACTGGACTTCCCCCGTATAAACATACTGGCTATGGCTAAAAGTCTTACAGAGCCTGAGTTAAAGCCATGTAATACTAATATACTACTAGACACAAACTCCTGAAGTCCTTACGCAGATAGGGTTTGAGGCAAAAATTTTCAAATTTGACCTTTCGACCGTTATAGCTTGTTTCGGGGCAGAAAACCATCAAAAACATGGCTACAGAGGGAATCGCTGACTCTAGAGATTAGTGACACCATCTGTTGCAATGAGGTTAGCGATCACTATACAGCCAACTCTACGGAATCGCTCTACTCCAGATACAGTCAACGGTACAGCCATTTTCAAGGGAAAAATGTACCCAGTAGC
>NZ_JADBTF010000410.1:0-5150 GCF_020246295.1 Microcystis sp. M090S1
AGTTGCCAAGATTCAAATTTAATTTCTACTACTGTCATCATGTTTAGATTCTCTTTTATAGGATTATATAATTACCAAATACTATCAAGTTCTAAGACAAATTGAGATAAAATATTTTCCCCCGATAAACTCTCTGGATTAGTTAAAATTTCTACTGCCTGTCCTTGACGATAAATTTCCACTTCTCTAGTTTTTCTATTGATTAACCAACCTAAACGAGTCCCATTATCTAAATATTCCTGCATTTTTTTCCTAGCGGTTTCTATGTTGTCACTAGCAGACATTAATTCAATGACAAAATCGGGAGATAGAGGTAAAAATCTTTCCTTTTGTTGTGGGGTTAAAGCTTGCCATTTTTCTAAAGGTATCCAAGCAGCATCGGGAGAGCGATCGGCCCCATTCGGTAGTTTAAATCCTCCAGAAGAATCAAAAACTACACCTAATTTATTTAGGTTATTCCATAACCATAATTGGGCAGTGATTCCAGCGTTAGAATTACTGGTTTCTCCTCCAGTCGGTGGCATAATAATTAAATCTCCTTTTGGGTTGCGTTCCAAGCGCAAATCTCGGTTATCCTGACAAAGTTGAAAGAACTGTTCATCGCTGAGTTGAAACGAGTTAAATTTAACTTCTACTGTCATTATTATCCCCAACCTACTCTCGTCTAAAATTCATGGTAACGCGCTAGGGCAAGAGATGTTCTTGGATGAAATTAGTGTAAACATCTCCGGCTAAAAAGGCGGGAGTTTCCAATATTTTACGATGGAAATCAATAGTCGTCGGTACTCCCGTGATCGCACATTCCCGCAGGGCGCGTTTCATGCGTTTAATCGCAGTTTCGCGATTTTCTCCCCAGACAATTAATTTCCCAATTAGGGAATCGTAATAGGGGGGGATTTCGTAATCGGTGTAAACGTGGGAATCCATGCGGACACCGGGACCGCCGGGGGGCAGATAACCGCTAATTTTGCCGGGGTGAGGGCGAAAATTGTGATCGGGATCCTCGGCATTAATGCGACACTCGATCGAATGCCCTCTAAATATCACCTGATCTTGCTTAATTTGCAGTTTTTCGCCCTGTGCCACCATAATTTGTTCTCGGATCAGGTCTATCCCCGTGATCATCTCCGTGACGGGGTGTTCCACCTGAATACGGGTGTTCATTTCCATGAAGTAAAAATTGCCCTGTTTATCGACTAAAAATTCCACAGTTCCCACCCCGACGTAATTAATCGATTTAGCGGCTTTAACGGCGGCATTACCCATTTTTGAGCGTAAATGGGGCGTTAAGAAGGGGCTGGGTGCCTCTTCTAGCAGTTTTTGGTGTCGTCGCTGAATCGAACAGTCTCTTTCTCCTAAATGGATCACGTTACCGTGACTATCGGCCAAAATCTGAAACTCGATATGTCGGGGACATTCGATAAATTTTTCTAGATATACTCCTGAATTGCCAAAAGCCGCTTCTGCTTCCCCTTGGGCGGCTTTTAACATATTACCTAGTTCATCTGAACTCTTGACAAGACGCATCCCACGCCCTCCACCGCCGGCGGTGGCTTTAATCAGGACAGGATAACCGATGTCATCAGCGATACGTTTTGCTTCCGCTTCTGAGGTAATTAAACCACCACTGCCGGGGATAGTGGGAACTCCCGCTTTTTGCATGGTTTTTTTAGCGGTAGATTTATCCCCCATAGCCAGAATAGCACTGGGAGACGGACCGATAAAAGTTAACTGATGATCGGCACAAATTTCGGCAAAGCGGGCGTTTTCTGCCAAAAAACCGTAACCGGGATGGATCGCCGTGGCGTTGCGTGTTAGGGCAGCCGAGATGATATTAGGGATATTTAGGTAACTTTTGCTACTTGGGGGCGGACCAATACAAACACTCTCATCGGCCAGTTGAACGTGAAGGGCATGGCGATCGATGGTAGAGTGGACGGCAACGGTTCTAATGCCCAATTCTTCGCAACTATGAAGGATTCTTAAGGCGATTTCCCCGCGATTGGCGATTAATATCTTGGCAAACTGCATTGGACGACCACGAGATCAGGCTGGTGTGATAGGCGACTATTTAGTAGAATATCTGGTTTTGTTACCTTGGGGAAATGAGGAAGTGGGGAAGTGGGGTGTGGGGAAGTGGGGTGTGGGGAAGTGGGGTGTGGGGAGAATAAATAAAATAATCTCCTATCTCCTGACTCCTGACTCCTATCTCCTGACGGCTAAATTAACCGACTTTGTCTCCCTCCCCGGTCAAGATTGAAAGCGATAAGCTAGAGTGTGAGGAGTGAAAACTTTTTAATCTCGTTTCGCCCCTAGAGGATAATAGCTCGATGTTGCGAATTATCACAGAGCCATGGTCAGCCAGAACGGAACTGAGACGAATTCGGGAACGGTTCGACGATCCGGAAATTCGGGAAAAGGAATCGCTTGTCCGAGAGATTGTCGAGCAGGTGCGACTTTCTGGCGATCGCTCGTTGGTGGATTACACGGAAAAATTCTACCAACAGTCCCTTAATCTACAACAACTAAAGGTGAGTGGCTCGGAACTCGATGCTGCTTATCAACAGGTGTCGCAGGATTTATTAAATGCGATCGCCGTTGCCTGTGAAAAAATGGAGGCTTTTCATCGTCAGCGTCTTCCCAAAGCTTGGGTCCAGTTTCCTGAGGATGGTACGGTTCGGGGGAAACGTTATCAACCGGTTAACAGCGTGGGAATTGTCGTTCCCGATGGGAAACGGGCCTATCTCAGTTTATTGCTCCAACAGGCGATTCCTGCCAAAATAGCGGGGGTTAAACGGATTGTCATGGTATCTCCTGCCGATGAGGATTTACGCATCCATCCAGCGATTTTAGTGGCAGCCCAATCGGTGGGTATTAGTGAGATTTATCGGGTGGCTGGACCACAGGCGATCGCCGCTTTAGCCTACGGCACAAAAACGATCGCTCCCGTGGAGATGATTGCCGGAATAGGTGATTTTTATACTAATTTGGCTAAAAAACTGGTTTCTGACCATGTAAAAATCGATTATCTCTCTATTACTTCTGATTTGGTTATTATTGCCGATAGTCAAGCCAATCCCAAGCAGTTGGCCCTAGATCTATTAGCGCAAGCGGAACAGTATTCCCTGGCAGCAGCGATTTTATTGACGACGGATAAGGCTTTGGCCCTAATAGTACAGGAAGAAGTGCAAAAACAGTTACAGGTACATCCCCAGAGATTGTTAACGGAAAAAGCGATCGCTCATTATGGTTTAATCGTGGTGGTGGAATCATTGGAGAAAGCGATCGAATTATCGAATCTTTTTGCTCCCACCCATTTATCTTTGATGATCGATGAGCCTTGGGAAAAGCTATCTTCTGTGAGACAATCGGGAACTATTCTCCTCGGTTCCACTACTCCAAAAGCGGTGGCTGATTATTTGGGTTGTCCCGTGGGAGTGGAAACTTTTCTCGATTCCGCCACTTTAATCGAATATCCTGCCGATTCTTTCGCCTCCATAGCCCACAATCTGCAAATATTAGCGCAAGCGGAGGGCTTTACGACAACGGACGCGGGTATAGAATCCCGAGGTCAGGATAAGACCTAGAGAAACTATAATCTTCTCAAAGCAACTATTGGGTCTAATTTAGCGGCACGATGAGCGGGAACAACACCGAAAATTAGACCGATGGCACTAGAAACTCCTAAAGCGAGAATTATCGCAGGGATTGAGACACTGGTGGTTAAAGCGGCAAAAATTCCCGCTAGATACATTCCTTGAATGCCGACAAAAATCCCGATAATTCCGCCAGTGGTGGCTAAAATCACCGATTCAATGAGAAATTGACCTTTTATATCCCCTTCTTTCGCTCCTAAAGCCTTTCTTAACCCGATTTCTTGGGTTCTTTCCGTGACTGACACGAGCATAATATTCATTACGCCGATTCCCCCGACAAAAAGGGAAATACTGGCGATCGAGGCTAACATTCTAGTTAAACTCTCGTTAGTCTCTTTGGTCATTTCTAGGACTGCGGTTTGGGGGAAAACCTGCACATAATTCTCGTCGCTGACCTGATGACGCATTTGCAGCAGGTTGCTAATCTGAAACTGAGCGGCTTTAATTTGGGCAGAGTTTTTGGCCAAGACAGAAATATGAGTCAGGGGAATGCCATAGATAGCTCTGCGGCCTTGAACCTGATTAGACATGGTAGTTAGGGGAATTAAAGCTCGATCGTCCTGATTAGCCTCAAATAAGGAGCCTTTCGCCTGTAAAACTCCAATGACTTGAAAACTAAGATTGCCGATGCGAAGATTTTCGCCGACGGGATTGCGATTACCAAAGAGATTTTTGGCTAATTCCGATCCCAAGACAATCACCCGATTATCCCGTTTCAGGTCAGATTCCATAATAAATCTACCTTTAGATAGTTGACGGTTACGCACGTTTAGGTACTCGGCTCCCACCCCGATTAGGGGGCTATTACTGGTTCTATTACCGAAGGATAAAATTCTTTTACCGCTCAATTCGGGAGAAATGGCGGCAATGGCGGGAACTTGAGATGCGATCGCTTGAGCATCTTCGTAGGTGAGAGGCCGGGGATTAGGAATTGTCCGCCGGACATTGCGCGAGGAGGTGGAAACAAATAAAACATTCGGTCCGAGAGCTTCAAACTGCTCGAGGGCGACTTTTTGCGCTCCTTCACCCACCCCCACTAGGGCAATGACGGAGGCGTTACCGATAGCAATTCCTAGCATGGTCAGACCACTACGCAGTTTATTGCCCATCAAAGCGGAAAAAGCCATTTTCAGGTTTTCTAGCATTTCCATGGTTAGTTATATTCAGTGATCATTGACACTCCCGTCGCGCTTATGCGAGGGATTCTTGGTTCATTGACTCAAGTTGTCTTGACAGGTATTGCTACCAACCAAGATAGAGCTTAAATCTCCCCAAGCGTTTAGGTCTGACGACCAGTTTCCGATATGCCCTATCGTAGCTTTTTTGAGTATATTTAATGCCGCCATCTTGTCCCTATCTTCTATATACCCACACAAACAAACATGAGTTCTGACTGATAGAGACTTTTTGACTAACCGACCACAATTAAAGCATTCTTGGCTAGTATAGGCTGGATTAACTGCAATAGTTAATCGGCCGTATTTAATGCCAAAA
>NZ_JADBTF010000411.1:0-2725 GCF_020246295.1 Microcystis sp. M090S1
TAAATGTATCTGGATACAAGCCACACAAGCGTTTGAACTCTGTTGGCTTTAAAGTTTTTACTTGTTCGTAATTCATCTTTCAATCTTAACTCTTGGACTATTTTATCCTATTTTGTCTAGACTTATGCAAGAGATCTAATGACTAAGGCTGTGCGTCGTTGTTTTTGTTGACTTTGTGACTGATTTGTGGTAATAGTAATTCCACGATCTTGAGTTTGCTGGTTTTGACAGGATACGAGGGAGAAAATTAGGGGAAATAGGGATAAAATTAGGCAAAGTTTCAATAATTGCGGTTTCATGGCAATTCAGATAAGCATTGGAGGATAATAATGGGATTGAACTGATTAGGGAAAGGATGAAATTCTTTCCCGACAATATCATATCTATTCAAATATTTGCTATACTTAACAATTATTTATTATTTGCTGACAACACTAGACGGCGGATGCAAGCAACTGTCCAGTATATTACTATGGAGGATGAGTTATCTTATGAAGATATTCAAGAAGCAGGGGAGGATTTCTCAGAGCAGTTAGGTCGAGTTTTAGAAGCTAAAATAGTAGTCAATGGAATTAGAATCCGATTGGAGAATTAACGATGACTTCAAAACCGTTTACTGAACAGGAATTAGCAGAAATCTTAAAAATCGCTCAGCAAGGAGAAAATAAACTCAGAGAAATGAGCGATTATGCCACAATTATAGCAGAAAAATGGAGAAGCAAAACCCAAAACACTCCTAATCCCGTAAACAAAGGTATATTTTGAGTCTAAAACGCTGCACCATTGTTTGGATTAGATGGCTGTTTTGGGGATTTTTCTACTTTCAAAACCTCAGATAAATCATAAAAAACTTGCTGCTTTTTACCAGAATTTTTAGAATCATTTACTCCTCTAGTTAAGGGTGTATTGTTATCAGGTGCTTGACGAATTTCCATAAGATCATCTAATACTGCATAAGGCTCATCCTTAGTTTCCAAAGTAAAGAGTAAATCATCTTGATCACAAGTAGCACTTTTGGATTTTACTCCACAGACAACGGGAACTTCTCGATCATTAATCCAACTTGCTACCGTAGCCGTGACATACTGTAGTCCATCCCGATCATAAATATCTTGGAATCGTCTAGAAACTTGATCACATCGTTTTCGAGGATTCCATTGATTACCAAAATAATAATTATCTGGTTTCCAAATAATTATAGTAAAATCTCTGTCTGAATTTGGATTATGGACAATAGTAGCTGGCACATTTTTACCTAAATATTGAGCATTTCCACAAAAAAACTTAGATTTTGTTGCAGCATTAGAATTTCCTTGACATCCTGAGGTCAGCATTAGCAAACCAAATAAAAGTGAGACTGCTATTCCCGAAGTCTGACGCTTCATAAATCTTACTTACTCCTGTTAAACTTGTTCCTATTACCTTTATAGCTTAAAAAGCAGGTTGATGTTGTGTCTCATTGTTTTGTTGTCTCTCAGATAAATTGATCACCCCAATACCAATTACTCCTCCTAAAAGTAACATTAAAATGAGGGGAATAACGGCCATTTTACCCCCTTTATTTTGTATAGATGAAGAATGAGACATAGAAACTGTTGGCGCCATGGTAGGGGAGACTCCCCGTAAACCTTGAATTGCTTGCAAAGCTTCTGTAGCTGAGGGATAGCGTTGTTGAAAATCTGGATGACTCATTTTAACTAAAATATCAGTAAATTTAGGTGTTATTTTGACTTTATTTTGCCAATGTATTTCTCCTGTTTGACTATCAACTAATTGGGTAGGATAATATCCCGTTAACATCTGAATAGCAATCATTCCCACAGAATAAATATCACTGCTAAAGGTAGGTTTTCCTAGATTTTGTTCATTTGACATATATCCTTGTGTTCCTATTCCAATTGTCTTAGGTTGGTTTTGAGGATTACTTAAATTAATAATCTGTTTTACCGCACCAAAATCAATTAAAATAATTTTATTATCTCGTTTGCGTCTAATTAAGTTATCAGGTTTAATATCCCGATGAATAACGTTATGCTGATGTACAAAAGCTAAAGTTGATAATACATCTTCTAAAAATTCAATTACTGCTATTTCTTCCCATTGTTTCCCTAGTATAGTTTCCTCACCTAAAGGATGTCCCTCAATATATTCTTGAACGAGATAAAATTGATTATTTTCAGAAAAATGGGCAAATAATTGGGGGATTTGAGCGTGTTTTCCCAATTGATAAAGACTTCTTGCTTCTGTATCAAATAAACGCGTTGCTATTTGCCAAGATTGGGGATCAGATTGGGGTTTAAGTTGCTTGACAACACACCAAGGATGATCCGGTAATTGGGTATCTTTAGCTAGAAAAGTTTCACCAAATGCACCAGAAGCAAGCGATCGCACAATTTGATAACGATGGACTAATAAATTCACCCTTATCTTACCTGCTGATAAATAGTGGTTATTATAGCATTGATTGATCCCCCCTAGTCCCCCTTAAAAAGGGGGGAACCGGATTCAAAGTCCCCCTTTTTAAGGGCGATCGCAGATCTTGTATATACTTTAGACGTTCATATAGCGGTGTGCAGTCGTATGAGGTACAGTGTCACGAGCTATAAACCATGCTAGGCAAAGCTTGGTCTGTATCTCACTCAAGCGCTTACCGCTATAATCTGAGATTTATTAAACTTCTGAAATCGTAGAGTGAGCAAGGAATCCAGTTCTTTTTTATGTTTCA
>NZ_JADBTF010000412.1:0-22380 GCF_020246295.1 Microcystis sp. M090S1
AACAATGCTAGGATACTCAGGTTATAGAGAGCTAGGAGAGTTTGCTAAAAATAATCGGCACAGGCTCAGTCAAGAATTTAACATAATTCCAGAAAGAGTCCCATCCTATTCAACAATTAGAAGGGTAATGATGGGAGTTGAATGGCAGATTTTGTTAAAAATGTTTAATGAATGGGCATTACAAGAATATGGACAAAGAAGTGATATAAATTGGCTAGACATAGATGGAAAAAGTCTCAAAAACACTCTAAAGAATCCTAACAATGAACAACAAAATTTTATTATGTTTGTCTCATTGTTTAGTCAAGAAAGTGGCTTGGTATTACACTTAAAAAGAATTGAAAACAAAAAAGGGTCTGAAATCGACGAAGGTCAAGCTATAATTGAAGATTGCTCTCTCCAAAATAAAGTTTTTACTGGCGATGCTTTACATTGTCAGAAAAAAACAATCAGCTTAATAGCCAAGAGTAAAAATGATTATGTTATCACCGTTAAAGGAAATCAGAAAAATCTTTATAAGCGAATACAAGACCTGAGTAATTCCTCAAAGCCAGAAAGTTGCTTTCTTGAACAAGATAATAGTCATGGACGAAAAATATCAAGAAAAATAGAAGTTTTTCAAGTGAGGAAAAATGAAAGACAAGGGTTTGAAAATCTGCGCCGAATTATTAAAGTAGAAAGAAGGGGTAGTCGCGGGGATAAAACTTATGAAGAAACAGCTTACTATATCAGTAGCCTAACCGAATCCGCCCAAGTATTTGCTAAAATTATTCGAGGACATTGGAAAATAGAAAATCAGTTACATTGGGTAAAAGATGTAATTTTTGAGGAAGATAAAAGCGAGATAAGTGATTTTCAAGCGGCCAGCAATTGGTCAATTCTCACAACTATAGGATTGAATCTTTTCAGAGGTTTGGGTTTTCTCTCAATAACAGAGGGACAGAGGTGGTTAGCTGAACGTTGGGAAAAACTGATAGTTTTATCGACGTAAGAAGCAGAAAAATTAGCTAAATTAACAGGATGTACTCTCAGACAATTTCAAGAGAGATAGGCTTTTAGTGGCTTGGGAACAAGCTTTATCAATTTATTCATAATCAATATTGGCAGAGGATTAAAGATTAGTTATTGTCACTAACTCTTTTGATTAGAAAAAGATAAACTTGAGAATTTTTATTCAAATTTATTGACTCAAAATCAGCTGTACTTAATTTAAATGAATCAACCCTAGGGAACAGGGGGGAGGGGGAATAGGGAATGGGGAATAATTATCAATTCTCCCCCACTTCCCACTCTCTTCTCCCCACTCCCCTCTCTCTTCTCCCCACTCCCCCACACCCTACACCCCACTTCCCCTTCTCCCCTTATTTCTGCTCTCATCAGTTATTATAGCGGTAAGCGCTTGAGTGAGATACAGACCAAGCTTTGCCTAGCATGGTTTATAGCTCGTGACACTGTACCTCATACGACTGCACACCGCTATAGTTATCAGTTCACTGTTCACTGTTGACTGTTTACTGATCACTGTTAAAAGGTGTTGTCATGGAAAACAATTCTAAACTGCTTGAATTTAGTCGTTTTCTCCACGAAGAAATGGCGATTAAACCAGAGGATTTAAGCCTCGCTCTCCATAAACGTCAAAGTTCTAGCGATCCTCTCCCCATGTTGCTCTGGCAATACGGTTTTATTTCCCTGCATCAATTGCAATCGATTTTAGACTGGCTTGATAATTCCGTGATTAGCGAACAGTTATCAAAAAAATCGGGTCTAAAACCTCGCCTTTTAAAGCGAAAAGTTTTGGGAGCGGGGCATAAATCCCCGTTACAAAAACGGCCTCCTGCCCCCTGCCTTCGTTATCAATGATTAGTGACCAGCTTTTTCAGGGAAAAAAAGCTGATAGCTCCAAAAATGAGTCATCCTCTCCTGTAAAAACTCTATGAATTCAATTCGCATCAACGACACGACTTTAAGAGATGGTGAACAAACCGCAGGGGTTGCCTTTACCATCGAGGAAAAAATCGCCCTGGCCCTATAGATAAGTGTTATAAGTATAATTTAGGGTGAGTTAATTGCCCCTAACACACCCTTCGATCGAGGGATTTAATTGCTCTTAAACTTCGGCGCTGAGATGTTCCCCCAGATGAACGGTTTTCACCCATTTTAAACGTTTAGGACGCAAAGCCATCCGCAGGCTGACACTGGGAATAATAATAAACCAGTGCATCATATAAATCATGCCACGAATGGTTTGAGCAAGGATGTACAAACCAAGAGCGAAAGTGAATTTTTTACCCGTATTGACTCGGATTAATCCTGTCACCATCCCCCAGAGAGAAAGGGAAAGAGCCAAACCCGTTAAAGGAGTTAAAATCGGGGCTTGATGACGGGTAATTGTGATTAAAAGATCGGGAATAGCGGCCGCAGGTAAGATATATTGAACGATCAAAAAAGCAATTAAATCAAACTTTTTCGGCCAAGGCATGGGAGACTTTAAAATCGCTTTCCAATAGTCGAGATAACGCTGAAAACCACCTTCGGCCCAACGATTGCGCTGATGCCATAAAGCGATCGCAGTTGTCACCCCTTCTTCCGCTACTGCGGGAAAATTTAAGATATTAATTTTCCAATTATCGATATGGAGACGAATAGTTAAATCAAGATCGTCGGTGATCGTTTGTTCATTCCAACCCCCGCAACGATTTAAGGCACTACGACGGACAAATTGACCATTTCCGCGCAATTCTCCGATCCCTCCCACCGCGATCCGTTGCTGTTGGAAACAGCTATCAAAGATCATTTCTACCGCTTGTCCTTTTGTCCAGAAGTTTTCGGCAGCATTGGCGATCGCTTTTCGCACCTGTACCGCACCCACTTCTCGATCGTCGAACATCGGGACGACATGACGCAGTAAATCGGCGGATAATCCCGCATCCGCATCGAATACACCGATAATTTCCCCGTTAGTCAGGGATAAAACCTGATTCAAGGCGCCGGATTTGCCACCTCCGGCATTAGCAGGACGATGGAGAATTTGTAATTGGGGATATTCTAGAGCCAGGCGATCGAGAATCGCCCCCGTGTTATCGGTACTATAGTCATCGACGATCCAAACTTCTAACTTATCTTGGGGGTAGTCTAGATGACAGAGATAATTAACCAGTTTCGTGATTACGGTTTCTTCATTTTTGGCCGCTACTAAGAGGGAAACCCTAGGTACAGAGGCTAAATCCTGATCCAGTAAAGGAATTGGTGGCGTTTCCGGTTTCGTGAACAGCAGCCGCAAAGCTTGTCCCGATAGTACCATAGTTAAGGCGATAATTGCCCAATAACCCCAACTCAGCCAATGAAGTCCGATAATTATTGTCCAGATCGCCATGAGGCTAAAAGCCGCTTTCTGTCTGCGTCCCGATCGGCCTTGAAAAATTTCGCTCCTAAATTCGTCCTCCTCATCTTCGGGATCGGACCAGTCAGATAGGAGGGAACCAATCGGGTCTAATTCTTCGTTATCATCCTCTCGCGACCAATAATTTTCTGCCATAATCGACTCAGGTTAAGTAACTGTTCAAATAGAAGCTTATTTCTTGCTTTATTTTACCGAAAATTGTTAAAATTTTTAACAGAATCTTAAGTTTTTTCGGGAAAGAAACCCTAGTTTTTCAGGCTATTGGTTTTTTTTTGCCCGATAAATGCGCTTTTTCGGTTAAGATTGCTTTGTTTACATTCGTTGAGAAAATTTAACATTTATCCCCTATGTCAAACCTGCTCCTCTGTGTCGGACTGATTTGTGGCTCAATTATTTGGGTGGAGATCGTGCGTGATTGCTATCATGCTCTGGCCCACTATTGGCAGCCCCTTTATCGTCTGCACGTCTGGCATCATCGGGTTTTTCGTCCCGATCTGTCGGTAATGAGCGAGGAAATTTATCGTCGGGCGCACTGGTACAATGATGTACCAGAGGCCTTGGTTATGTTGGCTGCCAGTGTTTTACCTGTACTACTGGCCTACTCTTGGGGGTTCGATCGCCCTTGGTTGGGTTGGTTAGGCTCCCTTTATACTTTGGCTTTTCTCAGTACGGCGATCGGTCGGGGTTTAGGTATCGCCAATCTGGAGGAATTAACCGATTTAACCCATCGTCCGGGGCAATTTGAGAGTTTCCCCGCTCAATGGCGCGTTAATCGTACCTACCACTGGCGACACCATTTTGATAACCAAAAGGCTTATTATTGTGGAACTTTCACCTTTATGGATAAATTGATGGGGACGGCACTTTCTCTCAAGGGCAAAACGATCGCCATTACCGGAGCGAATGGAACTTTAGGGCGATCGCTGTTAAAGTACCTACAACTGAAGGGAGCCAAGGTGATCGCGCTCACTTCTGGGGACAATGCGATCGCCATTGAAATTAACGGCGAATCAGTACCTGTAAAAACCGTGAAATGGCAAATCGGTGAAGAAACGCAACTTGAGGACCTATTTAAGTCTGTAGATATACTGATTTTAAATCATGGCGTTAATGTCCACGGCCAAAGAACCCCAGAAGCGATCGAATTAGCCTACCAAGTGAATACTTTTTCCGTCTGGCGTTTAATGGAATTATTCTTCAAAACTGTCCGCACTAACGAGCAAATTGCCCGCAAGGAAGTCTGGGTGAATACTTCGGAAGCGGAGGTTAATCCTGCCTTTAGTCCCCTCTACGAACTCAGTAAACGAGCGATCGGTGATATGATTACCCTGCGTCGTTTAGATGCTCCCTGTGTGGTAAGAAAGCTAATTCTTGGCCCTTTTAAGAGTAATTTAAATCCTGTGGGTATTATGTCCGCCGATTGGGTGGCTAAACAGATTATCAAGGCGGTACAGAGGGATAGCCGCAATATTATTATTACTATTAATCCCTTGACTTTTATCACCTTCCCAATTAAAGAATTCTCTGTTTCTACCTACTTAAAACTATTTACTCGCTCCCCAAAAAATCAGGAAAACCCCTAACTATTTACCCTTAATCCGGGATTAAGACTATTTTTCCGCGCACTCTTTCCGATTCACTATAATTATGAGCTGCTGCCACCTGGGAAAAAGTATAGGTGCGATCGATTCTAACAGTTAATTTTCCCGATTCGATCGCTTCTTTGAGAAATTGCCAGTCAGACGCTTGTGCTTGAGCAAAAAATATCACTTTCCCTTTTTGGGGCAACCAAGCAGTGAGATAATTTAAGAGGATAATTCCGGGATTTGGTAGGGTGGTTATATAGGTGCCTTGGGGTTTTAAAAGCTGACGACAGTGCCAAAAAGAAGACTTGCCCACAGCATCGAAGATTATATCATATTTCTGCTCAGTTTTTCTCCAATCTTCTTGGGTATAATCGATAACTTTATCTGCTCCTAAAGAGGTGACATAATCGATATTTTTACTACTACAAACTCCATCTACTTGTGCGGAGAAAATTTTCCCTATCTGCACGGCAAAGCTACCCACTCCTCCCGATGCACCATTAACTAAAATCCGATTTCCTGCTTGAATATTGCCAAAATCGCGCAAGACTTGCAAAGCGGTAGAAGCGGCTAAAGGAGTGGCGGCAGCTTCAATAAAGCTCTGATTATGCGGTTTTTTAACTAATAGGGAAGCGGGAATAATTGCATATTCAGCATAGGTTTTACCCGGTAATTGATTGAGAAAACCAAAAACCTCATCTCCGATCTGGAATTGTTCCACCTGACTGCCTTTTTCAACGATAATTCCCCCATAATCAAAACCTAATTGCAGGGGAAATTTATTACCTGTGGCTATTTTGAGCATTCCCCGACGAATCTTCCAATCAATCGGATTAATTCCCGCTGCCATAATCTTAATTAAGACTTCTTTCCCTTGGGGAATTGGCTTTTCTATTTCGGTGTATTGGAGAACATTACTATCGCCATAGCGATTAATGATAATAGCTTTCATAATTAAGAAAAAAGTTGATAAAATAGTAAAGGATCAAAAGTAATTACCAAGAGAACAAAAATCCAAACTCGTCCCGCTAAAAGATTATAATCTTGACCTAATCTTGACCAAGAGTGACCGGCGATAAAATGGCCGAACAGAAATTCAAAACCCACTGTTAATACTAACCAAATTAAACCGATAGTAATTGCTTGGCTGGACGATTCTAGACCCCAAAAATAGACAAGAGTGCCAATATAAAGGCTAAAAAAGAGGATTCCTGTCAGGGTAGAAATTTGATGAGCGCGTAGTTCATCGAGATATTTTCCGTAGGTGGTTTCTCGGAGGATACCGTTACTAATTCCTATTAAGACCATCGGTAGCCATGCGACAATGTAGCGACTAATCATAAGTTGTTGGTTTAGAACTCGCTCTAATTGGATTATAGCTATATTTGGCTGATAACTTGAGATATTTTCGTAAAAATTAATATTGTTACTTGCCTAAATTTTCAGCCAGATAATCAACTAGCTTTTTCACTGTTGTAAATTCTTGGCATTTTTCTTCTGAAAGTTCAAGATCGAATTCTTCTTCTAAAGCCATGATTAATTCAATCGTATCAAATTCATCTCCTCCCCAATTTGAGACTAATAAACCATTACTACAAGAACTATAAGAACTATAAAAGCTATAAGAACTATAACTACTGAGGGTTTCCTTAGATTTTAAATAAAATAGTTCATCATCAATATGTATCTCAGACTTTTCCACATCTAATTGATCACTAATTATCTCTTGAACTTTGATAAAAATTGCCAGTTTTCGTTCATTGTCTTGTGACGTTATTTTCTCGGTATCATCATTGTTTTTATCGTTAATAACAGCATTAGCTTTTTGTTCTGCTATTTTAATAGCTTTCTCTTCATCGATTCTCCTTGATTCCAATAAACTGGATTGACTGAAAAATAACTGATATTTCATAACTTCAATTCTAGAATTAATTAAGTTTCGTATTATATGAAATTCTCCTTTATGACCACTTTCCTTGTAAATTATTGTGGCTAAATCCCCAACAATCTGATTGCGGTTTGCCTCTAGCTGGTTTAATTTTTATTCACTCAGAGATACCATATCATCCAAATACTGATTGATCATCATTGCCAGAATTTGCATCTCATAATTTTTGCTATCTTCATTCATTCGACTAGATCCTCTGCTGCAAAAAATCTCAACCATATTGTATCTTAAGATAAATACTTTTCTAAAAAATCTAGGGGTGCATCTCACATTTGCAGAAATACCGACAATCAGCAATTATCAGTGACTCTTAGATGATTACAAATGTATCAGCATCTGGCTGTAAGCATCCCACCGAAAAGCTAATGCGCTCCGGGGTTTGGGTAGGGTTGATTCATGAATCAACCCTACCTTGAATCAACCCTACCTTGAATCAACCCTACCTTGAATCAACCCTACCTTGAATCAACCCTACCTTGAATCAACCCTACCTTGAATCAACCCTAGGGTATCGTCTCGGAGTCTCCCCAAATTGTTAATTTTTTTGGGGATTTAGCTACATCATCCGAAAAATGTCACACTAGAGGTAGGGGAGCGTCAACTATCAGTCATCAGCTTTCAGCAATTTTTGGCTATTTCCCCGGGGTATTGCTGGCAGCCGGTGGGAAAAAAGATTAACTTCAACCCTGACTTTATCTGCTATCGAGGAGGCTAATTCGATGAATAATACGGAAACACTCTCAGTCGATCGGGATACCAACAAACTCTATAATAAAATTCTCGTGGCTGTGGATTATCAAGATGTCACTCCAGAGGTATTGAATACGGCTATCCTCTTAGCGAAAACCTACGCTAGTGAGTTGCGGATTATTTATAGTCTGTCTCAACCTTTGACTCCCTACACGGAAACTTTTATTTATGGTAATCTGATTGGTTATGGTGGCGGTTATCCCCCCGATATGATCGCCTTAGAACAACAAATCACCGAAGAAATGCAAGCGGAATTACAAGCTTGGTTAAACGGTTTAGTCGATCGAGCTAAGGAGGATAATATCATAGCCCGGGCTGATTATTATATCGGTGATCCGGGACAGAAAATTTGTCAAGTTGCCCAGCAAGAGGGGATAGATTTAATTATTGTTGGTCGTCACGGTCGATCGGGTTTATCTGAGTTAATCTTAGGTAGTGTCAGTAATTATGTAGTGCATCATGCTCCCTGTTCGGTTTTGGTAGTACACATCACTCATTAATTAGAAAGGGTTGAAATCCATTTTTTGCTGTCCATTGAATCGCTCCATCTCTCCCGGTCCAGTAAGTCTTAATCCGGGCTTTTCTCAGTTGATTTCTGGCATTGCGGGAGAGATTGTTAGTGACAGCGATCGCTGTTTGAGGTCGAATTGACTCTAACCATTGTTTATCTAGATTACTTCCCTGCCATAATAACACTAGGGGGCTAAATTCTTGGGATAAATTAACGGGAATTTTCGGGTTGACAATCCATAGCCAAGATTGATTTTTTACCTGAAATTTAAATAAATTTTTCTCGAGCAATTGTCCAGTAATTTCGCCAAGATTAAATTTTTCTAAATGGGATAAATTAATAGTTTTTTTGATCGGTATGCTCTCACTGATAGTTGAGAATTGCGCCGAATTATTGACGGTTATTGCTCCTTGTATTTGATTAATTCCCTCCTGTCGCAAAAAGGGCAAAACTGTATAACGTGCTGTTGCGGGTTCCTCCCCATTAATTAAGAGAGTATTTCCTCGATTTTGAATAATTATTACCGGTTGCGATTTCGTGGCTAAAACTGTCACCTGAGTTAAAGTTAAATGCTGATAAATAATCGGTATTAAAATTAAAGTGAGGATAAATAAACCGATTAAATGCCACCGTTGACGAAACCAGATATTAAAGCAGATTAAGGTAAGGCAAATATAAATAATTAACATCACTCCTAAAGATAATTTACCTGTGGAGTAGGTACTAAAAGGAAGCAGACTAAAAAAGGTGGTAATTTGCAGTAATAACTCTAGAGGGTAATAGAGAATACTAGCGCTGATACTGCCCAAAGGGGGATAAATTAAGCCTAAAAAGGCAGTAAAAACTCCTCCTAAACTAATCAGGGTAACTAGGGGAGTTGTGATAATATTAATGGGGATATTATAAAGAGCGATCGAGTTAAACGTAAACATTAATAAAGGCATAGTCCAGAGAGTAGCAGCTAGACTAATAGCTATAGGTTCAGCGATTAAATTAGGGAAATAGTCAATTTTATTTTTCAGCAAAGGAACGGTAATAATTAATCCCAAAGTCGCTAAAAAACTTAACTGAAATCCTAAATCCCAAATCCAGAGAGGTTGCCATAATAATATAATTGTAGCCGCTAGTAACAGGGACCCTAAACTATTAACTTGTCGATTATAAAGCAGACCGATTAATGCCCCAATTCCCATCAAAATCGCCCGCAGCACTGAAGGTTGTAACCCAGTTAAAGTACCGTAAATTATTAAGACAGTAAGGGCAATAATAAACTGTTGTTTGGGGGATAAATTGCGAGTAATAGTTAAAACAAATCCCAACAAAATAGCCACATGAAAGCCAGAAGCTGCTAAAATGTGAGCTAATCCAGTTTTAATAAATAAATCGGTGATTTTTGCTGGCAAATTAACCGCTTGTCGTCCGAGGGTAATCGAACTTAATAAAGTCCCTTTTTCCTGGCCTATTCCCTGAATTTGTGCCTCAACAATGCGCTGACGAATCTGCCAAATTCCCCAAGTCGGTGATTTTTTATCGATAATTATTTCCCCTTTTAAACCAGCAAAAGCACCCTGACGCGCCAGATAATTAGCAAAGTCAAAAGCATTGGGATTATTGGCACGACGGGGACGATAAAGTAATCCTTTAATTGTTATTTCTTGTCCGGGATAAACCTGATTTCCTCCTAGATTTGGTAGAGTAACGTAGAGTTTACCTGTGGATTTTTCTGTCGGTAAATTCTTGAGGCTAAATTCTTTTACTTCTAACCAAAATTGTAAATTTTCTCGGCGATTGAGACGAATTTCTGATATAATACTGCCTGTGATTTCAATAGAGTTAACCACATTATTTTTTAAAAGATGACTGATATCATTCCCAGCGGGGTAAGGAGTACGAATTTCTAGATAAACAACGGCAAATATAGCTATTAATCCCCCCATCAGCCAAATTTTTCTAGGGGGACTTTGCCACCAAAAACGACGGATAAAAATCGTGGTTAATAGGGTAATTAGACTAAGAATAACAATTCTAATTACCACTTCTTGCCATCGGTTTAACTGGGGACTAAAATCTACCAGACCTGTAGATAACAATCCCAAAATATAGGCTAAACCAAGAATAACGCTATTAGGGCGATTCATAGAAATTTTTGTCGTCAAATAATTTCAGAATTAGCGGGCATTATTTTTACCTAAGTATCAGCGAAAATCGAGATTAAAAAGTAACTTAGCATAAACACTATGGGGATCATTAAATGTAGGTAACTTCAATAATTCCTGCTGAAAATTTTGCCATTCCTGCGTCAAAGGGTGATTATTTTTAGTTAGAGGAGGAAGATAGGTTTGCAATAAATTAGAGAGAAGTTCTTCTTGCCAACTTTGCGATCGAGGATATTCTTTAAGACTCCAATCATCCCCTAATTTAGCTGTTTTGGCTGCGTATTGTACTGCCGCTTCTAGGCCACCGATTTGATCAACTAAACCAATTTTAACCGCATCTTTTCCCGTCCAGACGCGACCTTGGGCCACAGTTCTAACCTTGTCTGGGGATAATTTTCGCCCCTGGGCCACCGTCTCGATAAATAAATCATAGAACCGATTAACTGCCGCTTGATAAATTTCTAATTCTTGGGGATTTTTCGGTCTGGTAATAGTAGATAGATCGGCTAATTGTCCAGTTTTCACCGTATCCCAATCGATGCCATTATTATTAGCAATCTTCTGGATATTTAACAATAATCCAAACACACCGATAGAACCAGTAATTGTATCATTATCGGCAAAAATCCTTTGACCACCCATCGCAATCCAATAACCCCCAGAAGCTGCCACATCACCCATAGAAATAATTACCGGTTTTTTCGCATCTAAACGCTTAATTTCTCGCAGAATCACCTCGGAAGCGGTGGCACTTCCCCCCGGACTATTAATTCTCAAAACTACCGCTTTTACCTCCTCCTTCCCTTGTAATTTTCGCAATTCCTTCGCCAATTTATCCCCACCGATTTCGCCTCTATCTCCCTGACCTTCTACGATTGTCCCTTCTGCATAAACTATCGCTATTTGATCGCTACTATCTCCCCCCTCATCATCGAGAGAACTAGCATAATTAGCTAAAGAAATTTGCGAAAAGGAGCCAGAGGTTTCCTCCTGATTAGTTTTATTTTTTGCTTCTCCTGTCAAATCCTTTGCTAAAACAATTACTCGATCTAAATGGGCCACTTCATCAACAAAACCCGCCTTTTTCGCTGTGGTTGCTTCCAGAATACCTTGAGTATCAGAAATAGTTTGCACCTGTTGGGGGGTTAAATTGCGACTTTTGGCCACTGTGGCACTATAATTAGACCAAATTGTATCGAGTAGGGTTTGCAGCTGCTGACGATTCTGGACACTTAAATCCTGACGCGTATAGGGTTCCACCGCACCTTTAAAAGAACCCACTTTTACCACTTGTACCCCCACACCATACTTTTCTAGTGCATCGGCAAAAAAGGTTTGTTGACTACTTAAACCATTAATTTCCATTCTCCCCACGGGATTAATAATCACCTTTTCAGCAACGGAAGCGAGATAATATTCCTTTTCCGTCCATTCCACATCGTAGGCGATAATTTTTTTACCCGATTGGCGAAATTTTGCCAAAGCTTGCCGCACTTCCGTCAGGGTAGCATAGCCATATTCACCGACAGTGCCGCGACCGTAGAGTAACAGACCGACAATACTATCATCAAGGGCGGCCTTTTCGATCGCCGCTATCACCTGTCGTAAATTTAAAGTGGTCCGACTCTCACTGGTCAAACTATCGGCTAAACTTGAACTAGGGGGAGCATCGCTGATATTGGTGGCTAAGTTAAAGACTAAGACTGATTTTTCCTTGACTGAGGAGCTATCGCTAGAAATCAGGAAAGAAAGCAGTAAAAATGCTAATCCCCCCACACCTAGGGACGAAAATACCAATAATCCCAATAAAGTTCCCAAGCAACTAGCGAAAGTTTGTTTAAAAAACTGACCCATCGGTTTTCATCTACTACTAATTATCCTGTTTCCTATTGTAGGGATTCCCCGCCCAGAAACAAGTTTTTTATCTGACTGCCTGACACATCTTGGTGAATCACCGACAGGTTAAGACACGGATGCGAGAGAACCAAATTCGGTCAAAGAAATCTTGTTTAGCTGGCTTGGACGCAAAAACTGGTTCGAGGGATGAAACCCTTATAGAGAAAGACATTCGGCGATTTTTGTCAATTGTTTTCGCTCTAGAACAAAAGTGGTCTAGATTTTTTACTTCTATCTTTGACATTTTTCTTGACTTGAATATTTTTTGAGAACTTTTTTAGTTTCTCACTTTTTCTACCCCAAGAGCATAAGTATAAATACTTAAGTTATTTTCATTTTATATGCTACCAGCCATAAGCTGTTGACTATCTAAATTGCTCGTTAAGACTGCAAGGGAGAAGGAGCAGGGAGAGGAAGTTTGAGCATTTGTACTAAAATTTTGAATACGCAGTTTAAATTCAGTACAGCTTACTACAATTGGAAGTGCGGAATGTGGGTCAGAGGTCTATTATTGTCGTGCCTCGATCGGCTGAAAATACCCATAAAAAAACTCTTAAGTTATACTAAAATAATTAATACAGACACACATCTTCCCAGATGGTGAAAAGGAATTATTTACCCTTGAAAACCACAGTTAAAGTCAGCACACAAACCCAATTACCCCTACATCTAGTTATCACCCATCCCCAGTATCGTTTTGTCGATTTATTCGCAGGAATCGGTGGTTTTAGAATCGCTTTGGAGAAATTGGGGGGACGTTGTTTAGGCTATTCAGAAATTGATCAACAGGCCATCCAAGTTTATCAACAAAATTTTATTAGCTATCTCAACAGCGATGAAATTGCTTTCGGAGATGTGAGTAAAATCAGCAATTTACCCGATAATCTTGATCTTATTGTCGGCGGCGTTCCCTGTCAACCTTGGTCGGTGGCGGGATGTTTACGGGGATTTGATGACCCCCGGGGAAAACTCTGGTTTGATGTGATTAAATTAGTCCAGAAAAGTCAACCGAAAAGCTTTATTTTCGAGAATGTCAGTGGGTTGGCTAGTCCTCGCAATCGGGAGAATTTAGAGTTAATTATCGATGAATTAACCAGCTGTGGTTATCAAGTTTACTGGCAGTTATTAAATGCCTACGATTTTGGTTTACCCCAGAATCGCGAGAGAGTTTTTATCGTAGGAATTAGAAAAGATATAGACAACTATGATCGGTTTAAATTTCCCTTACCTTTGGGTATCCATCCGAAGGTTTTAGATATTTTAGAAGACATCAAGAATATTCAACCAGTTAAGAAAGTCAAGTTATCTGCGGATACTTTATTTAATGGTTTTGTTCCTCCATCAAGAACTCGTTTTCAAAAAGAAGATGAATTAAATGACTTTTTTATTTTTTCTGATTTAAGAAATGGCCACACAACTATTCATTCTTGGGATATTATTAAAACTACGGAACGACAAAAAAGTATCTGTTTAGCTTTGCTGAAATTAAGACGCAGTAAAAAGTATGGCGAAAAAGATGGTCATCCCGTGGCTTTTTCTGCTTTTTTGGAAATTATACCCGACCTAAAAATCGAGGAACTAAATCAGTTAGTTTCTCTCGGTATTTGTTGGCAAACGCAGGAGGGTAAGTATGAATTTATTAACTCGAAAAATATGACGGGAATTAACGGCATTTATCGGATCATTTTACCGACGGCCGATATTATTCCTACCCTAACCGCTACGGGTGCTAAAGATTATATTGCTACTATTTCAATTACCGCTACTCATCCCCAAGAATACAAACAATTGTTTTTAAAGAAAATCTATAAACCCAAAAAGTTTCGAGAAATTACTCCCCAAGATGCGCGTAAATTACAAGGATTCCCCGATAATTTTATCTATCATCAACAGTCAGCCATCGCTAAAAAACAATTCGGAAACGCTGTTCCTATTACTGTAGTGGAAGCAGTAGCAAGAAATTTACTAGAAATAATTTGACCAAATTATTAGACCGCGGGATACTGACTCATATTAAAATATTTAAAGGCTTAAAAATCCAAGTTTTCGTTGTGGGGAGTCCGTCGTCAGAAGTCGGTCATCAATACCAAATTAGTTTATACTTCATCTTTATGAGAAAGTCTGTAAATTATCCTAATTGCTAAGGAGGTTAAAAATTGAGACATTTCCTAGTAAAAATCTAACTACTTTAAATTGAAAAAATGATCATGTTTAAACGATACGAAGCTGATGAGCAAGTTATATTTCATGGTGATTCTTTGCCGATTTTATCCAGTGAGATTGCCTCTAATTCTGTAGATCTAATTTTTCTCGATCCTCCCTATAATATAGGTAAGCACTTTGCCGATTTTTACGACAAATGGGAATCGGAAAATGATTATATAAATTGGGCAAATCAAATTCTTGATCAGTGTCTTCGTATCTTGAAACCCCAGGGAACATTATATGTTATGGCCAGCACTCAAGCAATGCCTTACTTTGATCTTTACTTAAGACAAAAAATGACGATTCTTAGTCGTATTATCTGGCATTATGATAGTTCAGGAGTACAAGCAACAAAATACTTTGGTTCGATGTATGAACCAATACTTCACTGTGTGAAAGATAAAAATAATTACACTTTTAATTCAAAGGATATTAAGATAGAAGCAAAAACCGGAGCAAAACGAAAACTAATTGATTATAGAAAAGCGATTCCGAGTCAATACAATACAGAGAAAGTACCGGGCAATGTCTGGTATTTCCCTAGGGTAAGATATCGCATGGATGAATACGAAAATCATCCCTCACAAAAACCTGAATCATTGCTAGAAAGAATTATTTTGGCCAGCACTGACAAGAGTGGAATTGTGCTTGATCCCTTTGCAGGAACTTTTACAGCTGCAGCTGTAGCTAAACGCTTGGGAAGAATTTCTATTAGTATAGAATCGCAAGAGGAGTATTTAAAAATTGGTCTTCGACGGATTCTCGGATGGCAAGAATACAAGGAAGAAAAGTTACTACCACCTCAAAAAAGCTATAGTAGAAAAAGCGAAAATAAACAAGAATCTAACTTTGTACAGGAGAGTCTTTTCGATGTCGATAGTCAAGCATGAATTCACCAAGATAATTATTAAAATTATCGATAATTACTTTCCCAATCAGGGAAATAGCATTTTAAATGCTAGTGAGTTATTGCAATATTTGAACATTAAAACTAGAGCCGCTAATCGAGGTTCTAAATCCCGAGCAGGATTGGCTAACCATTATGCCATTTATGTTTTAGTGGAAGACTATATTAATAATGAGTTTCATCTTAAGGATGGATACGACGAGTATCAAGGCGCTCAGTATATGACACTTTTTCGCAGGCAAAGGGAGCTTCCTTTTGGCGATAAATTACAAAATCATGCTCTCAATCATCGATTAAATCAGGAATTTAAAAAGTATTTTCCTACTTTATCTTATCTGCCGATAATTAGAGATGTTAAAACCAATAGATACTGGATTAATGAGAATTTAATTAAGTTTTATCTAGAGGGTAATCAAGTTAATATTGTCCTGGTCATTATAGATATAATTGATGCCTATGTGCAAACAAGACAAAAAGCATTTAATCAATTTATCAGCTATTGTCAACAGATGATTGATATTGAACAGCAAGATCCCCAGAGAGCCATTGAATTTATTCGGAGTTTACTCAGACCAAACATTGATGCTAGAGTTTTTGAGATTGTCAGTTATGCAATTCTTAAAGAGTATTATGGGGAACGGAAAATATATTGGGGATGGTCGCCTGATCAGTTAAACTCTGAATACTTACTTTTATATAAAACTGGTCGAACAAATGCCAATGACGGGGGGATAGATTTTGTCATGAAACCCCTAGGTCGATTTTTTCAAGTTACGGAAACGATAGCTGCTGATAAATATTTTTTAGATATTGATAAAGTGCAAAAATATCCCATTACTTTTGTGGTTAAAACCGAGCAGACTTGCGAGGAAATTTTAGAAAAAGTTGCGGAGCAAGCTAAGATAAGATACAAGATCAGGGCAATTGTCGAAAGATATCTAGAATCGGTAGAGGAAGTGATCAATATTCCCGAATTAATCAACCGTTTTGAGCGGGTTTTAGCTCAAGGTAAAGGAGGAGCGGTAATTGCAGAAATGGTTTTACAGAGCCGGATTGAGTTTAACCTAGAATCAGAGCCATAAAGATATCTAACTCCCCAGCTAAACTAGAATAGAAAGATAGGAAAGCGATCGAAATTAGAATGACGACCGAAATTGAAAAAGAACTAGAAACCAGCGAAGCTGTCTTGGAAAAACGGCGAAATTTTGCCATTATCTCCCATCCTGACGCAGGAAAGACCACCCTGACCGAAAAACTGTTACTATACGGGGGTGCAATCCATCAAGCGGGTGCAGTCAAAGCAAGACGCGACCAACGCAAAGCCACCTCCGACTGGATGGAAATGGAAAAACAACGGGGAATTTCGATTACTTCCACGGTTTTACAGTTCGATTATCGTGATTTTCAGATTAATCTCCTCGATACTCCCGGCCACCAAGATTTTAGCGAAGATACCTATCGTACCCTAGCCGCTGCCGATAATGCGGTGATGTTAATCGACGCGGCCAAAGGTTTGGAACCCCAAACGAGAAAACTCTTTGAAGTGTGCAAACTGCGGCAGTTACCCATCTTTACCTTTGTTAACAAAATGGATCGCCCCGGTCGCGAACCTCTGGATTTATTGGACGAAATCGAGCGAGAATTAGGATTACAAACCTATCCCGTCAATTGGCCGATCGGAATTGGCGATCGCTTTCGGGGAGTCTTCGATCGAGCCACCCGAACCATACACCTGTTTGAACGTCGCTCCCACGGCTCTCAGGAGGCGCAGGAAACCGTGATCGAGCTTGGCGACCCCAAAATTGAGGATCATCTCGAAAAAGACCTGTATTACCAGTTAAAAGAGGATATAGAACTACTCTCGGAATTGGGTGCAGAATTGGATTTGCCAGCAGTCCACGCAGGAGAAATGACCCCGATCTTTTTTGGTAGCGCCATGACCAATTTTGGGGTGAAATTATTCCTAGAATCCTTCCTCGACTATGGATTGCCACCCAGAGGACGCAATTCCTCCCTCGGTGTCCTTGATCCCACCTATCCCGATTTCACCGGTTTTGTCTTCAAACTGCAAGCAAACATGGATCCCAAACATCGCGACCGGGTAGCCTTTGTGCGGGTATGTACGGGGAAATTCGAGAAGGATATGGTAGTAAACCACGCTAGAACCGGTAAAACTATCCGTTTATCCCGTCCTCAGAAGCTTTTTGCCCAAGATCGGGCAGTTATTGAAGAAGCTTATCCCGGAGATGTGATCGGATTGAATAACCCCGGGGTCTTTGCGATCGGTGATACCATTTATATGGGTAAAAAGCTCGAATACGAAGGTATTCCCTGTTTTTCTCCGGAATTATTCGCCTATCTCAGAAATCCTAACCCTTCCAAGTTCAAACAGTTTCAAAAAGGAGTCTCGGAATTACAGGAAGAAGGGGCCGTACAGATATTATCCTCGATCGATGAATTTAAACGCGACCCAATTTTAGCCGCCGTCGGTCAATTACAGTTTGAAGTGGTGCAATTCCGTCTTTTAAGCGAGTACGGAGTCGAAACTACCCTCGAACCCCTAGCCTATAGTTTAGCCCGTTGGGTCGCCGGGGGTTGGGCAGCTTTAGAAAAAGCCGGTAAACTCTTTAATACTTTAACCGTCAAAGATTATTGGGGTCGTCCCGTCTTATTATTCAAAAATGAGTGGAATTTACAGCAAGTCAAAGAAGATCATCCCTCTTTGCAATTAAACTCGATCGCACCAGTAGGATCGGGAGTACAACCCCAATCCTAACCCTTAATCCCCCAAGACAATTACCGAACTGGTCAGGATAAGATAGCGACCCCCAGACAACTAGACTAAAGTGGAAGTGGTCAGAAAGTCTCGATCTTTCCTAACACTCGGATGTCTCAAAGCACTATCGTTGACGAGTCCCTCACCATTAGAAAAAGTCCTGCTGTCAATTCCCGAATTAATCCCTGTTTAATTCGCTTTTGTTATTTTCTGGGAAATTATCTGGTTTTACCAGCTTTTTTCAGCAAAATAACGGTGACAGGCCAAGAAAATATTCCCCTAACGGGGGGGGTCATCCTTGCACCTACCCATCGGTCCCGTTGGGATGCGCTGATTTTACCCTACGCGGTGGGACGCTTAGTTAGTAGACGCGATTTGCGCTTTATGGTTTCCGCTAACGAGATCAAAGGGGTGCAAGGTTGGTTTATCCGACGTTTGGGGGGTTTTCCCGTCAACACCGATCACCCCGGTATGGGTAGTCTGGTTCATAGCGTCGAACTTTTGGCCGCGGGGGAAATGGTGGCGATTTTTCCGGAAGGGGGTATCTGTCGCGATCGAGTGGTTCATCCTCTTAAACCGGGGGTAGCGCGGATCGCGTTGGAAGTTAAGATCATGAAACCCGATGCAGATATCAAGATTTTGCCGGTAAGCATTAGTTATAATCAGCCTTACCCCGGATGGGGAAGCGAAGCGACAGTAAACATCGGTCAAGGGATTAATGTGCTTGATTATCAACAAAATTCGCTAAAACGGGAAACTGTCCGCTTAACCAAAACCTTGAGCGATCGCTTAAAACTTCTCCACGAGGATCAATCCCCTTAATCAGCTGTTGACTATCTACCGCACAAGTGGGATTTCGGGGATGGATTAAAATGATTGTTTTAACTATTTTTAAGTAAAAAAGTAGCTTTTCTAGTTTAAATAAATAATATCTTGTTTTTTTCTGCTTCTAGCTCCTGAATACTGCCTCGGAAACCCATCAGATCAGGGAAGATGTCCGATTACAGCAGAGGGTCTAATGATAGAATGGGCATCAGCGAAAGTAGTTTGTGAGCGAAGTGATCCGATGCAGTTCCAAATCCAGCCCGACAGTGAAATACCCGCCTCTAAGCAATTATTTGACCAAATTCGCTTCGCTATCGCCTCTCGTCAGTATCCCCCGGGCCATCGTTTACCTAGCACCCGTCAACTAGCTATGATCACGGGATTACACCGTAATACGATAAGTAAAATTTATCAGCAACTGGAAGACGATGGGTTAGTGGCATCCATAGCAGGTTCGGGGATTTATGTCAAGGCTCGCGGGCATGAAAACGATAATTTATTGGGTTCGCCCCTATTGGAACAAAATCCAGAAATAGGCCGACTAATTCGCCAGAGTTTGGCTGGTTTTCTCGCTCAAGGTTTAACTTTAGAGCAAATTCGCGAGTTATTACTGGCGGAAATCGATTGGCGATCGCAGTGTAGTTCTCAAGTTCTTGTCACCATTCCCCGTCACGATTTGGGTGCAGGGGAACTAATGTTAAGAGAATTAGAGCAATCCCTCAAAATTCCCGTCCAATTAGTGGCAATGGAGGATTTAGCCCAAGTTTTAGCCAATACTAAATCTGCCACTGTTGTCACCAGTCGCTATTTTATCAGTGTGGCGGAGGAAATTGCTGCTCCTTTTCAGCTGCGAGTCATTCCCATCGATATCTACGATTACAGCAAGGAATTGGCATTAATCAAAAAATTACCCACCGATAGCCGTTTAGGGATTGTCAGTATTAGCACCGGTATTATTAAGGTGGCCGAAGTTTTAATTCATAGTTTACGGGGCGATGATTTATTAGTTATGTCTGCCCAAATTCATGAAACGGATAAGTTAAAAGTTTTAGCCCGAACTTCCCAGACAATTATCAGCGATCAAGCGAGTTATACTTTAATTAAAAATCTGATTAATGAAGTGCGATCGGATTTAATTCGTCTGCCAGAAATTATCTGTAGTGATAATTATATTGGGGATAAATCAATTCAATTGCTCAGACGAGAATTAGGATTAGGTGGTTAGAGGATAAAAGACACATTTTAACCTCTGAATCTCTCCCAATCCCTTTACTGTTACCTCTTGCCTTATCTCAACAAGCAATTTAAGTAGGGAGGCACAATTATTTGTAGGATGGGTTAGCGGTAGCGTAACCCATGCTGGCGTTGGGTTTCATGCTTCAACCCAACCTACGTTCATCTTATATTTAATTCCACTCACCCACTTAAATGCGCGGGCAGCTGAACTTTAAAATTTATTTTACTCTATGGTTACTATTGACAATAACCTAGGGCAAGTCGAGAATAAAAGCGAAAAAAACTTTTAAGAAGTATTAATTTTTTAGTACAATGGGGCAAGGATAGGGATAAGCTCAATTTTTCACTCTCGAACGAGGCTAAATGAAAAGTGCTGACTGTTTAACGGTATCCCCCGGGGAACCGCTTACCGATTGGCAAAAACTGGGATTAGATTTGGTGGCTCGTTGGCAGGGACGAGATGTTATCCTAGCGATCGATCTTACCGGTAGTGTTAACTTTAATGATGAAGGACGCACGCGCCTCGGTCAAATTATTCGCGATAGTTTAAAAAATAACGATTCCGTTTATTTATTCCCCTTTGCTGATAATGTCCAACCGATTGCAGAACCGATTTTAATTCGCGGAAGGGAAGATATAGACGCGGTTTTAAAGTCAATTCCTTGGCAATCTAGCCAAAGTGCTAAAAATACCGATATTCAGCGAGCAGAATGGCACGTTTATCCCCGACTGGCACGCTTAAATCAGTGTCGTTTAACTGCCAATCAAGCTGTCAAACCCCAGTCGGTAGTTTGGATTTCGGATTAGGTGGTACTGGTCGAGATGTGTTAATGAGAATTCGTCGCTTTATTATTGATAAATACGGGAAGTTATCTAAAATATTTGAGCTTGTTAGCTTACATTAATTGTATTCTAATTTTCCTTTGTGTTTCAGTTGCCACATCCCACTGTCACTAACCCGGGTAACTTGTGCAGGTGAAATTAAGGTAAATTTACTGGTGTTGCCGCTTTTATAGCCATCAAATAAAGCAGATACTGTAAACTTTTGAGAAACGGCAATAGCGTGCTGTTTCGGAAAGAGTAAGTAATCGTTTCCTACTAATACGATATAAAATCCATCAGGGGACACATTAGATGTCAAAACCACAGGCTTACTAGAATTATTCCGTCTTTCTGCTCCTTTATCTTCATCCTCGACCACTTCTCCCTGTCTTTGCACCCCATGAATATTAAGGATAGCATCTGGAGACTGATTATAGGAATTGATTATGTTTTGCCATTGCCAGGGAATATCTACTGTCTCAATTGCCTCTTTTTTAAGCAGCTTTATTAGTCGATCAATTTCTGTTTTAAGTTTTTGAATCTCCTCGACATTTTCATTAGCTTTTAACGCTAAATTTTCTTTATCTTGCTGTAACTGGTTTACCTGACTATTTAGAGTTGTAGCTTTTTCTTCTAGTTGTACTTTTTCATTGTTTACTATGTTCAATAGTCTTTCTAGGTTTTGATAAGAACTAGAAAGTCCCTGATTTTCCTTACGCAACTGTTCCACTTCTCCTGAACTCAACTGCTCGATTTGCTGACGTTGTTCTGCTAAGTTCTGCAATAGTCGATTACGTTCGTTCTGTAGCTCTCTAATTCTTGTCAAATGACGTTCTTTTTGATCCTCATATTCTTTAATTTTAATCTCTAATTGATCAACTTTTTCTTTATGTTGAGATATACTCCCACCCTCTTTACCTATACTTAAACTACCAACTATTGCTTGAATATTACTAACTTTATCGCTTAAATCTTTCAGTGTATTTTGCGTAGTTTCATCTAGGGAAGTTGATTTTACATCAGTGATTATCTCTTTTTTAATAGATTGAAGTTGTTCCACTAGCAAATTTTGAAAAGCCGAAGAGATAATCTTGGAATTGTGTACTATATTATTATCAATTTCTTGTGAACCACTTTTATTTTTAGCAATCCAAATATCTTGATTAGCCCCGTTGATCGTAAAAATAGGTTTCTGAGGATAACTTTTATAAATTTTATTTGTTTCTAGTGGGACTTAGGCGTTTTCGGTCAGCAAAAAAGGCTCAAACCATTACGGGACAAAGGGTTAACCTCGATTTATGATTTTCCTTGATATATCTGGGTTTCAGCGATTTTGGGCTTCTCGAAGTAAATCCCAAGCGG
>NZ_JADBTF010000413.1:0-5371 GCF_020246295.1 Microcystis sp. M090S1
TGTCAGTCTGTAGAGCGACCATAAGACCAGAACAGAGTAAATCTGTTAAGGCAGGTGCGGAACCCCGCAAGGGAAAGAAGCAGAAACCTAAATCGTGAGGTTTGGGAATCACCGTCCGTTTACGGCGGTGAGGATGTCAAGTTGATCGTCTCGATCCCGTTTTTGAGGTTATTCGCTCCAATCGTCAGCGTTTGCCTCTGTTTAGTAGTCCCACCCTCTACAATATTCGTACCCTCGAAGATGGCGGCAAAAACGCCCAAGGTTTAACCCTTGCCGCACCCTGGCACCCCTCGGTTAACCAGACTTTTGCCAATCTTATGCAGGAACAGTGGCGCGGTCCGGTTAGTTGGCGCACAGCCACCAGTTTTGACGCTACACGGGTGATTATTGCCGGTTTAAGGGAAAATCCTCAACGTCAGGGCCTACAATCCCGGCTGCGTTCCGCCAATTTTCATCAAACAGGGGCCACCGGAAAAATTAGCTTTGATCCCAATACTGGCGATCGCATCGGTCAACCGGTGTTAATTCAAGTGCGATCGACTCCCTCCGGTGAGCAGTTTGTCCCTTTACCTTGAAAAGTCCCCAGTCCACAAAAGTCGGGAGAGTTGGCAACTCTCCCCCCAAAAAGTCTCAAAAATTACAATTATTTCAATGTTCAACCCTGAGCAAGAAATGAATGGCTAATATGTTAAAATATGCCTAAGTAGGTAGGTTTTAAAAATTGTCAGATTCCCCCTTATTAAGGGGAGCAGGGGGCATCCGCACCCCCCTTATTAAGGGGGGCAGGGGGGATCAAAGGCAAAATCTATCTTCAATTAAATTATAACTACTTACTTATGGATATCGTTATTATCGAAGATGAAATTGAAATCGCCCATTTGATTGAGCAAACTTTAGAGCGGGAGTCCTTTACTTGTCATCTGGCTTATAATGGTAGGGTAGGACTAGAACTATTTTATCAAAAGCAACCAGACTTAGTTATTTTAGATTTAATGTTACCGGAATTAGACGGACTAGAATTGTGTGCTAGAATTCGCCAAAAACCCGGGACAAAAGACCCCTATATTCTCATGTTAACCGCTAGGGGAGAAGAAATTGATCGCATTATCGGCCTATCTACGGGAGCCGATGATTACATGGTCAAACCCTTTAGTCCCCGGGAATTAACCGCTCGCGTAAGAGCATTATTAAGACGTAGTTTAAGACACGATAGCCAACCCCAACAACTCCATCGCAGCCGTCATTTTCTGATCGACTTAGATCAACATTCTGCTCTTCGTAAATTGGAAGGAATGCCAGAGGAAACCCTCGATTTAACCACCTTAGAATTTAATTTATTAGCTACCTTTGTCAGTTATCCCAATCGCGTCTGGAGTCGCACCCAATTAATCGATAATCTCTGGGGGAATGATTTTTTTGGCGATGAAAGGGTAGTAGATACCCATATCCGACGCTTACGCAAAAAAGTAGAACCCGATCCTGCTAATCCGATCTTTATCAAAACTGTAGTCGGTGTCGGTTATAAATTTGAGGATGACATTGTTTAAAGACTATTGATCAGTTATCAGTTATCAGTGATCGGTTATCAGTGCTCAGGTGTGAGTTTTCAGGTGTGAGTTTTCAGTGAATAGTATTAAGGGACAAGCTCGCAGCTGCCTTTTTACTGTTTACTGCTCACTGTTTACTGTTTACTGCTCACTGATTACTGACCAACACCCCAACCCCAATAAAAAATTCTCCCTAAAGGCATTTAAGCAGTCTTTAACCCTTATGTGCTAAAATTTTTGAAGATTTTGCCATTCATTTAGGTTCAATCAGGGATCACAGCCTTTTCAGGGAAATTTTATGACAAGTAACTACGGCGCGGAACAGATACAAGTTCTCGAAGGGTTAGAACCAGTCAGGAAGCGGCCGGGGATGTATATCGGTACGACCGGGCCGCGGGGACTACATCATTTAGTCTATGAAGTGGTGGACAACTCGATCGATGAGGCCCTAGCGGGTTACTGTACTCATATCGAAGTGGATATCAAGGCCGATGGTTCCGTCAGCGTCACCGACGATGGCCGGGGTATTCCCACCGATGTTCACCCCACCACGGGTAAATCTGCCCTAGAAACCGTTCTCACTATACTTCATGCCGGCGGTAAATTTGGCAGTGGTGGTTATAAAGTGTCGGGAGGGTTACACGGAGTCGGGATTTCCGTCGTTAATGCCCTTTCTGCATGGGTCGATGTCACCGTCTGGCGCGATCATAAAGTACATACCCAACGCTACGAAAGAGGTATCCCCGTCACAGAATTGGTCAGCAGTCCCAGTCAAGAGGAAAAAACGGGAACTAGGGTTAATTTCCTGCCGGACACCGAAATTTTTAGCCAAGGCATCGAATTTGATTACAGTACCCTCTCCGGACGTTTACGAGAACTAGCCTACTTAAATGCGGGTGTTAAAATCACCTTTAGCGATTACCGTCCCGAAGAACCCCACATCGAAACCTATTGTTATGAGGGGGGTATTAAAGAATACGTCGCCTATATGTGTCGGGAAAAAGAAACCCTGCACAAAGATATTATCTATGTATCGGGGGAAAAGACGGGAATTAATATTGAAGTGGCTTTTCAGTGGTGTATAGATGCCTATAGCGACAATATTCTCGGTTTTGCTAATAATATCCGCACCATTGACGGCGGTACTCACCTAGAAGGATTAAAAGCAGTTCTGACTCGTACTTTAAATAATGTTGCTCGTAAACGCAATAAAATTAAAGAAAACGAGCCTAATCTAGCGGGTGAAAACGTCCGCGAGGGGTTAACCGCCGTTATTTCCGTAAAAGTCCCCGAACCGGAATTCGAGGGACAAACCAAGACCAAATTAGGTAACACCGAAGTCCGGGGTATTGTCGATTCGCTGGTGGGGGAAACTCTCAACGAATACTTAGAACAAAATCCCCAAGTAGCCGACACGATTATCGAAAAAGCAGTACAAGCGTACAAGGCGGCGGAAGCGGCCCGACGGGCCCGGGACTTAGTACGACGGAAATCGGTCTTGGAATCCTCACCTTTACCAGGTAAATTGGCTGATTGTAGCGAAAGAGACCCAGAAAGGTCAGAAATTTACATTGTCGAAGGTGACAGCGCCGGCGGCTGTTTTCATGGTGATACAGAAATCGCCCTTGTCGATGGACGCAACCTCAGTTTTAAACAGCTAGTGACCGAACAAGCCCAAGGAAAGGAACATTTTTGTTATACCATTCGTGACAATGGCACGATCGGGGTTGAACGAATTATTAATGCCCGCATCACCAAAAAAGACGCAGAAGTAATTAAAATTACTCTCGATCATGGTGAAGCGATTATTTGTACTCCTGACCATCTTTTCCTGTTAAGAGATGGTAGCTATAAACCGGCTGCGGCTTTAACTCCAGAAGATGCTTTAATGCCTTTGTATCGGAAATTGTCCGATCTTCGTGACACCGGAATCACCATTAACGGTTATGAAATGGTCTGGAATCCCGCTTCCGATTCTTGGTTGTTCACTCATGCGATCGCTGATTGGTATAATCGTTGGCAGGGAATTAACACGATCAAGAAAACTTACTATCAAAAAACCCTAGCGACCTTAAAGCAAATTGAGATCGATCGAGGTTATATTGATTTGGAAGCTTATCAAAAATATCGGCTTCAGACGCGGGATAAATCAATATTGCGATTTGATTCTTTTTGCGATCGCTACTTTGATGGTGATAAAAATAAAGCCTTAGAAGCGGTGGCTAATTACAATCATCGAGTTGTGGCGATCGAGCGATTAGAAACAAGATTCGATGTCTATGATATCGAGGTTCCTCGTACCCATAACTTTGCCCTTGCTTCCGGTGTTTTCGTCCATAACAGTGCCAAACAGGGGCGCGATCGTCGTTTTCAAGCGATTCTACCTCTGCGGGGAAAAATCCTCAATATCGAAAAAACCGATGATGCCAAAATCTACAAAAATACGGAAATTCAATCCTTAATTACAGCCCTCGGTTTAGGGATTAAAGGAGAAGATTTCGACCCCTCACAATTGCGCTATCATCGCATTGTTTTAATGACTGACGCTGATGTAGATGGCGCACACATCCGAACTTTGTTGTTAACTTTCTTCTATCGTTATCAGAAGAATTTAATTGACCAAGGTTATGTATATATCGCCTGTCCTCCTCTCTATAAATTGGAACGCGGTAAAAATCATTCCTACTGCTATAGCGATCGAGAATTACAGCAAAAGATAGCGGAATTTCCCTCCAATGCTAACTACACAATCCAACGTTTTAAAGGGTTAGGAGAAATGATGCCCCAACAACTTTGGGATACTACCATGAATCCCGAAACTCGCACTTTAAAACGGGTGGAAATCGAAGACGCAGCCAAAGCAGAGGAATTATTTACGATTCTTATGGGCGATCGAGTTGCCCCCCGGCGAGAATTTATCGAAACCCACGGATCGCGTTTAAATCTTACGGATTTGGACATTTAAAAGATAACTTTGGGCTGTGTTAGTCTAGGCTAATACAGCCCCCGATAAAATCCCCAAATCCAGTTACTAATCGGAGGGTTAGGGATTCAAGGAAACTGGGGTGCATTCCACGACTTCATCGAAAAAATCAGCCGGCAGCGGTGGATTATCGGGGTCTTCTAGGGCGTTTTTTTCAATTTCCGCCTCGCTCATCCCTTTAACTTTCTTCCAGTCTGTTTTGCCTTTCAACTTCGCCCACTGTTCGCGGGTGACTCTGGTAATATGTTCTTCGTTCACGGTTGTTAGCCCTCCTAGCACTAATTATTCGACGAACCGAGCCACGCCATGTATAAACCACCACCAAAACGATATTATCGATTGTACCCACTAGAATCACTCGAATTTCGCCGTAATTCTGACGGTTATCCACGCGCTCGATTATCGGCCCGCTAAAAATCGCTTCCAGGTCGGCGAAATCTATGCCGTGTTTTTCTATATTAGCCTGACGCTTATCGAAAATTTGGGTTAAAACCCCGTCGTTTTACGACGGCTTTTCCTGATCTTTGATATAAGACTTAAGAACTTCCAGTGGCGCACCTCTCAGTTATCAGTTATCAGTTATCAGTTATCAGTGGGTAAGTTATCAGTTATCAGATGTGAGTTTTTAAGTGTGCAGTATTAAATAAGTAGTCGTGCAAAATTAATTTCCTAGTGAAGATAGGCAAGAGGCAAGAGACAAGAGGCAAGAGACAAGAGGCAAGAGGTGGTTAGATATGTGTAATTACTGGACTTCCCCCGTATAAACATACTAGCTATGGCTAAAAGTCTTACAGAGCCTGAGTTCAAGCAATACAATACCAATGAACTACTGGACACAAAA
>NZ_JADBTF010000414.1:0-5831 GCF_020246295.1 Microcystis sp. M090S1
AGAACTTTTCTGACTTTTCTTCAGCTATTTATGAATGTCTGAATGATGCCCATCTGAAACATAAAAAAGAACTGGATTCCTTGCTGACTCTACGATTTCAGAAGTTTAATAAATCTCAGATTATGAACGTCTAAAGTATAGCATAATACCTCTGGATTTTATGAGTTTGAATTTCCATAGAAAATAACCAATTATACTAAATCCCTTGAGCATAGACTACTTATGAGGACAGGCAATAGGCACTCTTGCAATAGGCAAAAGGGGGAATAAATAATCATTCTTTAATAACCGGATTTAGTATTATTGACAACATTTATAATAAAGATGAAGTATAACCTGATAGGGCATCCTCAAAAAAGCAACAAGTGGATTAATAAAGATAATTTTATCGCCAAACTTTTTTCTGGAAAATTTGACTAATTTCTTGGGGAAAAGGACAATCATCGGGAAAGTTAAAGGATCGATAATCGGGGTTATCTCGCAAGCTTTTTAAAGCCGTGGCATAGCAATCTAAAAATACTTGATCCCAGTAGGGTTTTAAACTAGGAGAATCGCTCAAAAGTTCTTCTAGTTCCCGTTGACTGCGCCTAATAGTTTCTTGCCAACCTCGATAATCTTCAACGTAATCAGTATAGCAAAGTTTGAGGCAGTGTTCTAAGATGGTGGTTAACCGGTTGCGGAGTTCACGTTTTTGAATTCTGCCCAAACTTTCTATCTCCTCGATCAAGTTTTTCCAGTCAACTTGATCAAAGTTTTTTTGTTTTAACAGAGTGATTGTTTCGTTTAGCCAGCCGACATAATCAGTTTGAATTAGCATAAAAACCTCTGGATTTTATCGGTTTTAATTTAGATAAAAAATAACCAATTATTAATTACAATAAACTATCCATTAAAGTGAGAATTCCGGAGATATTTTCGCCACTAGAATTGTTTTTTAGATGGGTTTCTAAAAGTTCCTTGAGAGCAACCAGTTTCAGACTATTTTCCGCCAGAGTATTAGCGATCGCAGGGGCGGCTGGCAGATAACCCGTAGCACCTAAATCCATTAAAGCAGAACGACGCAGCTGTAATTCTTCCCCTTGTAAGGCATTAATCAGAATATCGCCATAGTGGGGGTTAGCCGTGAGTTGATAGAGGGCGCGGGCAGCCGCATAACGCACTTTTTCGACGAAATGCTTTAAAAACGGTTCGATGAGGGGAATCGCTTCCGTCGCTTGCAGGGTTCCCAAGGCTTCGATAATCGCTTCGTAGGGTTGGACTAAATGGGGTTTTCCCGCCACTAAAACGGCCACTTCGATGCCACCCTCTAATAGTTTCTTTAAAGGTGCGATTGTGCTTCGATCCTTAAGCATTTCCAATGCCTGGGCAGCCGATTCGCGCACATAATAATCTTCACAGTCGAGACAGGCAATCAAAGCGGGAAGACAACTGAGATCATCTAATTTCCCTAAAGCGCTGGCGGCATTGCGTCGCAGGGGATAACCGCCATCGGGAGTGCGATCGCTTTCGTCCTCTAAAGCGGCAATTAACGCCGAAATCGCCTCCGGTTGACGAACGCGGAATCTACCCAACCACCAAGCGGCATAATAACGCGCTCCTAGGTCTTCTCTTTGCTGGATATTAGCGATCGCTTGTTCAACAGTATAGGCCGGATTATCGACGGCAGCAGAGTAAGAATCGCTCATAGACAAGTGAAAATGGGTGTGGGGTGTGGGGTGTAGGGCGTGGGGTGTTGGGGTGTAGGGGTGTGGGGTGTGGGGTGTGGGGAAGTGGGGGGATGGGGAAGTGGGGATAATAAATAAAAGCTGCCTCCTGTCTCCTGTCTCGGAGTCTCCTGTCTCCTGACTCGGAGAATACTGATAACTGACTCAGTTTTTCATAGTTGCTGTGCCATTGCCAATACCAGAATAAATTAAACCCCGTTGAGCATCGAGACTAATGATCACCCCTTCGCGGATAATTTTCGTGGCATCTTTAACCCCGACAATAACAGGAATACCCAATTTTAAACCGATAGTAGCGGCGTGATTATTCATCGCGGTATCTTCGGTGATAATTCCGCCAGCTTTCCGCATCATATCCACATATTCGGCGCTGGTGGTGGGAACGACTAAAATCTCCCCACTACTAAAACTACCCACTTCTCGGGCATTATGGGCCACTCGCGCCCGGCCACTAGCCACACCCTGGCCGATACCCGTACCCTTGCCCAAAAGGGATTTTACTACTTCCACCTTAATTAAATCCGTGGAACCAGCCACCCCTTGCAAAGTTCCCGCCGTCATCACCACTAAATCACCATCTGCGAGGAGGTTATTTTCCTGGGCAAGATTCATCGCCACTTGAAAAGTTTGGCTGGTGGAGGGTAAATCGAGCAATAACATCGGTTTTACGCCCCAAACTAGCTGTAACTGCTGTGCCACTTCTCGATGGGGAGTAACGGCTAAAATCGGGGTTTTTGGGCGAAATCGCGAGACATTACGGGCAGTAGAGCCAGTTTTTGTCAGGGTAATAATTGCCGCCGCCCCCAATTGTTCGGCAATTTGACTGACTGCCGAGGAAATAGCGTTAGGAATCGATTGTTTATTGTTAGAGCGAGCGGCACTATTGATCTGTTCCCGTTCGATCCTTTCGGCAATGCGGGCCATGGTTGCCACCGCTTCGATGGGATAATGACCCACAGCCGTTTCATTGGAAAGCATGACCGCATCAGTGCCATCTAAAATCGCATTAGCCACGTCCGAAACCTCGGCGCGGGTGGGACGAGGATTACTGGCCATACTGTCAAGCATTTGAGTGGCGGTGATAATCGGGATGCCTAGCTGATTAGCGGTATTAATCAGGCGTTTTTGCAGGATTGGCACGTCTTCGGCCGGTAATTCTACTCCTAAATCTCCCCTAGCCACCATAACACCATCACAGAGGGATAAAATTGCCTCCATTTCCTCGATCGCTTCGTGTTTTTCAATTTTAGCGATCACGGGGATAGATTTACCCGCACTGGCGATTAATTCTTTAATTTCGAGGATATCTTGGGGATTACGCACAAAACTAAGGGCGATCCAATCCACATCCCACAGCAGTCCGAACATTAAATCTTTTTTGTCCTTATCGGTTAAAGCTTTCACCGACAGATAGACGTTGGGAAAATTTACCCCTTTATTACTGGATAAGACACCCCCAACCACCACGCGACAGGACAGGTCTCCTTTCAAACGATCCACTGATTCCACCCGCATTTCGACCTTACCATCATCGAGGAGAATTCTCGAACCTTCTGGGACTTCTTGGGCCAGCGAGGGATAGCTAATGGAACTTATTTCCTGATTACATTCCACATCCCTAGAAGTAAGGATAAAGGGTTCCCCCGGTTTCAGGGTAATCGACCCACAGGCAAATTTACCTAAGCGAATTTTTGGCCCCTGTAGATCCTGAAGGATGCCAATCGGTTGATTGAGTTCAAAGGCTAACTGACGGATCAGGTTAATGCTGTGACGATGGTAATCGTGATCGCCATGGGAAAAGTTTAATCTAAATGTCGTCGCCCCCGCCTTGATCATCTGACGTAATGTTTCCTTATTTTGCGAGGCAGGGCCAATCGTGGCCACAATTTTAGTGCGACGGGGGAAAGACAGAGAGTGCATAGATAAGCAACTAAATAGGCGAAGTAAATATAGCAGCGTTTGGGACGCTCCGATCATCTTCTCATAAATGGTTATATCCAGTGAAAAGTTAAAAGTAAAAAAACGGTGAGATCTACAAATCCCACCGTTTTTTCAAGTCCGTCAACTCAGCTTAGAAGCGGAAAGTTGTCCGGATGACACCGACCAAAATGGCGTTACCTTCGTTGTTACCGTTGAAGACCGCGTAGGCACCGGGGGTAATCAGGATGTTTTTGGTGACTGGGAACTTATACTGGGCTTCTACCATGTAAGAGGTGCTGCTTTCTTTATCGGAACGGGGTACTTGACCACCACCTAAAGAGAAGGCCGCACCTTCGGCAAAGAGGTCGAGGACGGAAAGATTAAGGTTCCAAGACCAGATACCAGTGTTATTGTCTCCGATCGCATCATTAACTCCCGTGGCCGAAGCATCGGCGTAACCAGCCCAGCCCGCTAGATTTAAGACTCCTGGGATAACTTGGGCGCTCGCCTGAAGACCGAAACGGTTAGCAGTAGTACCAACGTTACCGAAGGGACGCTCGGTGAGAGGGCTGCTGACGTTACCGAATAAACCAGAACTCATACTGGCTGCAGTTTGATAACTGTAAACGTAAACGAAGTTAATATCGGCAAATTTGATGAAGGAGAAACCAACCTGAGCACCCGCACTGTAGGAACCGTTAAATAAACCGCTACCAGGGTTAGGATTGCTGGCACCATTAGTCCCACCCTCGGCTAGGTAGGTTCCCGTAACTTGGAAAACATCGCCAATGTTGAATCTGACCCCAGCACCAACACCCGAAGGACCACGGAAAACGATGTTATTGTAGCGTTGACCGCGGGATAAAGCACCTGTACCGCTATCGGCGAGGAAGGGGTTAGCAGTGATGAAAACGTCATCTAGGTTTAACTGGTTAGCACCAACCCAAACGGTGATGTTACCGAAGGGAGTGCCGATGGGAGCGCGGTAGAACAAGTCATCGATGGTTATGTCATTGTCCCGGCCATCATCGTATGCCAGACGGGTCATGTTGGTTCTCGTCGGACCGTTTTGGTTGAAAGTGGTGTTAAAGTTACCCGCTTGTAAACGGGTTCTCAACAAATCTTTACCGGTGAAGCTGGTTTCAAAGTTGAGTCGTACCCGATTATTAAATACTGTTTGAGTCTGATCTTGATTGCTGCCATCAGTCACCGTACCGTTGGTATTGGTAATGGAAGCTTGACCCCCCCAGCTATCGGCGATACTGAAGATGACCTCGCCTCTGAGTTTGGTGGTGGTAGAAAATTGATTGTTTTCCAAGAAAGCAACGCGCTGTTCAAGGTTATCCACTCTAGCTCCTAAAGCCGCTAGTTCGGTTTCAAATTCTTGAACAAGACGTTTTAATTTATCGATATCTTCTCTGAGTACACCGACACCATCTTGAATTAAACGTTCCATGACGTTTAAACAAGCGTTTAAACCTGCGGCAAATTCCCAACGAGTGGTGGCACGATCACCGCGGAAGGTACGGTCGGGAAAACCCACGATACAACCGTAACGTTCCACAAGACTTCTTAATGCCTCGTAGGCCCAAGCGGTGGGAGATACGTCCCGCAGTTGGTTAACGCTAGTCACCTGGGACATGGAACCCTGATAAACACCCGTATTAATCTGCTGACTATTTTGGGCGCGTTGAATGCGATCGAGTTGTTGTTGCGCTACTGGATCAACCTTGAGTTGAGGTGTACCAGGCATAGTTTGAGCCACTGCGCTGCCAGCAGCCGCTACGGAAGCACCTAATACTAAAGGAGTTACCTTTACTAAATTCTTGAATAGTTTTGACATGGGTCAATCCTCACACCTTATTCTATGGATTGAATGGACTATGAATACAAACAGACTATATGTTTAGCCTGCAATTATAATCACATTCTATGCTAATTCCCTCTTGTCTAGGTTAAGTTAATTTTATGATATGACAGAAAAATTTCTGTCTGATCTTATTAAAATTAGGAATTACGCACTTTACAAATTAACCATGATGTGCATCATTGACATCCTCACCGCCGTAAACGGACGGTGATTCCCAAACCTCACGATTTAGGTTTCTGCTTCTTTCCCTTGCGGGGTTCCGCACCTGCCTTAACAGATTTACTCTGTTCTGGTCTTATGGTCGCTCTACAGACTGA
>NZ_JADBTF010000415.1:0-29652 GCF_020246295.1 Microcystis sp. M090S1
CGACCGACCCAACTGCAACAACAGGCGTTAGATTTATTGGGAGTTTCCTTGATTTGTACCCAGTAACGGGGTGCTGGAAATTCTCTTAATCCCTCCTACAGCATAGGTTATGGCCTTTTGTCAACGGGGAAGTCCAGTTATTAGGACAGGCAAGAGGCAATAGGCAATAGGCAAAAGGGGCAATAGATAATCAGTCTTTAATAACCATATTTAGTATCAGTCATCAGTCAGAAAAATCATTAAACCTCTTGCATAATTAATTTTTCATGGTTCAAAAACAGCAAAAATAAGGATTAAATGGCATAAAATTTGTAAATAGACCATTTAATTGATTGTTATTCATTCTTAATTCTCCTGACTACTGACTACTGGCTACTGACTCCTAACCCTAACAACGATTTTGATTTCTGCAAGAGGTCTATTACTGCCGATAACCTAAAACACATCCACCCCTGCAAACCCTTGCATTTTGGCATTAGCGGCTTCCCCACAGCTGCGCGGGGTGGGGAATAATTTCCCCGGGTTAGCTAAACCTTTGGGATTAAAACAGTCCCGCACATAGCCCATAGTTTCTAAGTCAATCTCGTTGAACATGGCGGGCATATAACAATTTTTATCGATGCCGATACCATGTTCGCCCGATAAACTGCCCCCAACCCGCACACAAAGTTTGAGAATTTCACCGCCTAATTCTTCCACTTCTTCCCAGGCCCCCTCCACCTTATTATCGTAGAGAATCAACGGGTGTAAATTGCCATCCCCAGCGTGGAAAACATTGGCGATTTTATAACCGTATTTTTCACTTAAAGCCTTAATTTCCTGAAGAACATACACCAATTGAGTGCGGGGAATCACCCCATCTTGCACAAAATAATTAGGGCTAATTTTCCCCGCCGCCGCAAAAGCCGCTTTTCTGCCCTTCCAGAGTTTCAAGCGGGTTTCCGCATCATTAGCCGTGGTGATATTTCTCGCCCCATTTTGACGGCAAATCTCGGCAACCCGATGCTTATTCCTGGTTACTTCTACCCCTAAACCATCCAATTCCACTAATAAAACTGACTCGGCATCCCGGGGATAACAGCCGGTAGCCACCACGTCTTCCACGGCGTTGATACTGAGATTATCCATAATCTCCATCCCCGCCGGAATCATTCCCGATTTAATAATATCCGCCACCGCTTGGCCCGCCGCCTCGATACTGGTAAAATCGGCCAGTAAAACACAGATAGATTCCGGAGTTTTCAGAATTCTTAGGGTGATTTCCGTGGCGATGCCTAAAGTTCCCTCGGAACCCACAAATAAACCGGTTAAATCGTAGCCCGGTTGTTCCGGTACCGCACCCCCCACATCGATAATTGAACCGTCGGGAAGGACGATTTTTAAGCCCATAACGTGATTGGTAGTCACGCCGTATTTTAAACAGTGAACCCCGCCGGAATTTTCCGCCACATTACCGCCGATCGAGCAGATAATTTGACTAGAGGGATCCGGTGCATAATAAAATCCCGCCCCGCTTACTGCTTGCGTCACCCAATTATTAATCACCCCGGGCTGTACCACCACCCTTTGATTATCTAAATCAACCCTGAGAATCTGATTCATCCGCGCCGTGACGATGAGAATCCCCTCTTCTAAGGGTAACGCCCCTCCCGATAAGCCCGTTCCTGCACCCCTCGCTACCCAGGCAATCTCGTTATCGTGACAGAGTTTCACCACCGCCGCAATTTCTGCGGTGCTGCGAGGCAGTACCACAAGAGCGGGTCTTTGTCTGTATCCTGTGATACCATCGCACTCGTAGGTTAATAATTCATCTTTGCGACGGATGACTCCATCTTTGCCAAGGATCGCTTCTATCTGTTTGATCAGATTGGGGGAGATTTTCGGGGGATTTTTGAGTAACATAGGTTTCAGGGCGGCGGAGTCGCAGTAAAATGGCTCTATAGGTTAAAATATCGCAAAAAAGCCAGAAATAAAGCTTTAAAAACTGCTCTCTCCTATTTTAGCACTACAACCCCTTCCTCTGTAGATAGAAACCTGCAAGGGTCTAGATTCATAGAGAAAATTGCCGATAAATTTGCCAGTGCTTACCGTTATGAATTAGGAGGGTAATTTGATTAATCATCACCTCAAAAAATAGCTCTTGATTAGCATATTTTGACCAAGCTTTCCAGAAATTATCTTTAGTTAAATCTCGGAAGCCAACGGTTAAATGGGGCGAAAAAGCTCGGCTTTTTGAGACATTATCAATGATATTCAGGGAAGATTCTAGCTGCTGTAAAAGCCGTTTTTGCAGGGTTAATAATTCTGGGGTTTTCTGGACATTAATATAAATGACTCGCGGTTTAAAGGCGGCAAAATTCTGGAGAATTAGGGGAATAGGAGCGTGCAAGCGGGCAAATTCCTCTAAACATCTTTCTAAATCCGGTAATTGTTCTAAATTCCACCGGAAAGGGGGTTGGAGAGTGACGTGGGGAGGCGATTTCAGGGCGGCGCGACTATTGTAAATTTCTGCAAACTCTACCTTGATTTTTGTGGCAATTTCCTGTACTTCTGGCGGCGGCAAAAGCGCAATAAAAAATAGAGATCCCTGGGGTTGATTCATGGAGACAAGCAAGGTAGAGAAATGAAGATATTATCTCGATTCTAGCAATCTTCAACAACTCTAGCTAATTGTATAGCTCTGTTACATTGCACCATTGACGGCCAAGATTAATCGGTATAATTATAGGGTTGTTAATCAGTCCTAGTCTCCTGAGAATTTATGCCCTGGTTTGTCAAGATAGAAAAAGGCATTGTTGATAAAACTACCTTCGATCGCTATGTCAGCGCCCATAAGGACTATGTGCGTGATTTAATTAGCCAAGGACGAGCAGCAAAAACCGGTTATTGGGCAGAAAGGGGCGGCGGAATGTTATTATTTAAGGCCGATTCTCTTGAGGAGGCTCAAGCAATTATAGTTCGCGATCCTTTAATCGAGAATGGTTGTGTGGAATATGAACTACATGAATGGCGAATTGTCGTAGAATAATCCAGCTTTTCAGGGAACAGTGAACAGTAATCATACTAAATCTGGTTATTAAAGACTGATTATTTATTCACACTTTTGCCTCTTGCCTCTTGCATGAGTGCCTGTCCTGATATGTAGCCTAGACTCAACGGATTTAGTATCAGTAATCAGTGAAAACACAGCAATGTTAAGCTGTTGATTATCTAAATATTACTCGTTAATACTGCCTGGGAGTGGGGAGATGGGGGTGGGGAGTGGGGAGTGGGGAGACCACTTCGTGCGCGTTGCGGGGGGAGTGGGGAGATGGGGAGCTTTTTTGCTGTGAACTGAAAACTCACATCTGATTACTGATTACTGATCACTGATAACTGATAAGCTATACTGGGGGAATTGTGCTAAAAGCACGGTTGATGCTGCCGATCATTAAATTAAATTGTCTCTAGTGAAATTGAGGAATTAACTTTGTCTAAACAAGATCTCATCGAAATGGAAGGAACCGTCACCGAATCCTTGCCCAACGCCATGTTTAGGGTGGATTTAGATAACGGTTTCAACGTCTTGGCCCATATATCTGGCAAAATCCGCCGTAATTATATCAAAATCCTCCCCGGCGATCGAGTCAAAGTGGAACTGACCCCCTACGACCTAACCAAAGGCAGAATTACCTATCGCCTGAAAAATCAAAAAAAATAGCGATAAATAGGGGCAGAGAAGCCAAAAAGCCTAATAAGCGGCCAAATTTATTTTAAAAAAATAGGTGACACGGGTAAAAGAAATCTGATATAATAGTAAGCTTGCAGTGTTGCCAGAATAGTTAGGCATGAAAGTTAGAGCGTCTGTCAAAAAAATGTGCGAAAAGTGCCGCGTCATCCGTCGGCGCGGTCGAGTCATGGTAATTTGTTCCAACCCCAAACACAAGCAGAGACAAGGTTAACCCACCAAAGTCACTGTCTTGGGGCAGAGAATCGTTACCGTTAATTGTAGTCGTTTTTGGAAAAAAAATCGTTCATAGGGAGAAAGAAAAAGCGTGGCAAGGATAGCTGGTGTAGACCTACCTCGCGATAAGCGTGTGGAAATCGCCCTGACCTACCTCTACGGAGTGGGTCTATCGCGTTCCCAAGAAGTCTTATCTGCGACGGGTGTTAACCCTGACACTCGGGTCAAGGATCTCAGCGATGAAGACGTGGCGGCGCTACGGACTTATATCGAAACAAATTATCAAATCGAGGGGGATTTGAGACGCTGGGAGGCGATGAACATCAAACGCCTCGCCGATATCGGCACCTATCGAGGTCGTCGGCATCGGCTAGGATTACCCGTGCGCGGGCAACGGACGCGAACCAATGCGCGGACCCGTCGCGGTCGTCGGGTGACAGTGGCAGGGAAGAAAAAAGCCCCCTCCAAGAAATAATTTTTTATTCATTGCGATATCCCCCAATCAAGAAAAACTATGGCGCGACCAACCAAAAAAACCGGACCAAAAAAACAGAAGAAAAATATTCCTACCGGAGTCGCTCACATTCAATCGACCTTCAACAATACCATTGTCACGATCGCCGATACCAAAGGCGATGTGATCTCTTGGGCATCGGCGGGATCGAGTGGTTTTAAAGGAGCCAAAAAAGGAACCCCCTTCGCCGCCCAAACCGCCGCCGATAACGCCGCCCGCCGAGCGATCGAACAGGGAATGCGTCAACTAGAAGTGATGGTTAGTGGCCCTGGGGCAGGACGGGAAACCGCAATCCGGGCCCTGCAAGGAGCAGGATTAGAAATCACCCTGATTCGGGACGTGACCCCCATCCCCCACAATGGTTGTCGTCCTCCCAAACGCCGGAGAGTGTAAACAGTGAACAGCTTTTTCAGGTGACAGGGATCTTGAGGCTGGCAGCCGTTAGCTTTTCGCACATCAGCAGGAGAATCGGGTCGTCAAAGACCATCTGATCAAAAAACTGAACGCTGAACGTTAAATGCTGAACGCTAAGAAAACTGATAACTGATAACTGATAACTGATAACTGAACAAGGGAGGTCAATCGGTGGCGCAATTTCAAATCGAGTGTGTAGAAGCAAAAACTTACAAGAATCAGAGTCAGTACAGTAAATTTGTACTAGAGCCTCTGGAAAGAGGCCAGGGTACGACCGTAGGTAATGCCCTGAGACGGATTCTCATTTCCAATCTGGAAGGGGCGGCCGTGACGGCCCTGCGGATCGCGGGAGTCAATCACGAATTTGCCACCGTCCAGGGAGTACGCGAGGACGTGATGGAACTCATGCTCAACATGAAAGAAATCATCCTGAAAAGCTACACCAATCAAACCCAGATCGGGCGTTTAGTGGCAACTGGACCGGCGACGGTAGTGGCGGCACAATTCGATTTACCTTCAGAAGTGGAGATAGTCGATCGCAATCAGTACGTCGCTACCCTAGCCGAAGGGGCCAAGCTAGAGATGGAATTTCGCGTGGAAAAAGGCAAAGGCTATCGGGCGATCGATCGCAGTAAAGAAGAAGCCACTTCGCTAGACTTTCTGCAAATCGACTCGATTTTTATGCCCGTAACCAAAGTCAACTACAGCGTCGAAGATATCCGTTCCGAAAGCGGTCAAGCTAGAGATCGTCTGCTCTTGGAAATTTGGACAAACGGGAGCATTAACCCCAAAGAAGCCCTTTCCCAAGCGGCCGATATGCTAGTTAATCTCTTTAACCCGCTCAAGGATCTCAACGCCCTCGAATCCTCCGGTAACTTTGACGACCAAGAGATCAACCAAGAAAACCAAATTCCGATCGAGGAACTACAATTATCCGTGCGCGCCTACAATTGCCTGAAGCGAGCGCAGATCAACACCGTAGCCGACCTCCTCGATTACAGCCAAGAAGATCTCTTAGAAATCAAAAACTTTGGGCAGAAATCGGCTGAAGAAGTCATTGAAGCCCTACAAAAACGGTTAGGCATCACCCTACCCCAAGAAAAAAGCAAGTAAACCCAATTCCAGGAAAATACCATGAGACATCGATGTAAAGTGCCTCAATTGGGTCTACCGGCTGACCAAAGAAAGGCACTGCTGCGCAGCTTGGCCACCCAGCTAATTCGCCACGGTCAGATCACCACCACCCTAGCGAAAGCGAAAGCGGTGCGAGCAGAGGTAGACCACATTATCACCCTAGCTAAAGACGGTTCCCTGAGCGCCCGTCGCCAGGCTATGGGCTACATCTACGATAAACAACTGGTTCACGCCCTGTTTGAAGGCGCACAAGCCCGTTATGGCGGTCGTAACGGCGGTTATACCAGGGTCGTGCGTACCCTGCGCCGTCGCGGGGATAATGCCCCCATGGCGATTATCGAACTGATGTAACGATGACAGCTTGCCACCAGTCGCGGATCGCCCTAGTTATCCAGTATGTGGGAACTAATTTCCACGGCTGGCAACGGCAACCCGATCACAGGAGCGTGCAGGAAGAAATCGAGAAGGCTCTGGCCGATATTCTCGGTCATGACGTCACTCTGCACGGGGCCGGACGTACCGATAGCGGTGTTCACGCCGCCGCCCAAGTTGCCCATTTCGAGCAGCAGAGTCCGATCCCACCTTCCCATTGGGCTAAGGTTCTTAATGCTCGGCTAGATGACGATATCGTCATCCGGGCCTCGGGCCGGGTTCCCGATCGCTGGCACGCCCGTTTCTCGGCCCTCTGGCGACGTTATCGTTACACCCTCTATACCGACCCCATCCCCAATCTATTTGTTAGCCCCTTTAGTTGGCACTACTACCATCGTCCCCTCGATGCCGATTTGATGGCCAGGGCCTTAAAGCCCCTATTGGGTAAGCACCATCTGGCCGCCTTTCACCGTGCTAACTCTAGTCGTGACCATTCCTGGGTAGAAGTACAAGGGGTGGAATGCTACCGTCAAGGGCCGTTTGTACAGATGGAAATTCAAGCCAATGGCTTTTTGTACGGGATGGTGCGCCTATTGGTGGGAATGTTGGTGGAGGTGGGAACTGGTGAGCGATCGCTAGAAAACTTTACCGACATCTGGGTCAATCAGCGCCGAGAATTGGTCAAATACGCCGCACCAGCTAAAGGACTATGTTTACTGCGGGTGGGTTACGCCGATTTTCCCTTTGCCGATAGCGTCTGGTTCGAGACTCAGCCTCTTTATTATTTCCGAGCAGAGGGGATAGGGGAATAGGGTAATGGGGGAATAGGGGAATTTCAACTAAAACCCAACACCCCAACACCCTAACACCCCAACACCCCAACACCCAGGTCGGCAATAAAAAAAATTATTTTTGTAAACCAAGGCAAACTCACCATGAACAAAACACCTCTACCAAATTTAGAGACTCTAGAGCAGAAATGGTACGTCATTGATGCGGCCGATCAGCGTCTAGGTCGTCTGGCCACCGAGATCGCTATGATTCTACGGGGCAAAAATAAAGCCACCTTCACCCCCCATCTGGATACGGGGGATTTTGTCATTGTTATTAACGCTGAAAAAGTGACGGTGACGGGCAAAAAACGCCAACAGAAAGTTTATCGCCGCGACTCCGGCAGACCGGGTGGTATGAAGGTAGAAAGCTTCGATAAACTGCAAAAACGCATTCCCGAACGGATTATCGAACACGCTGTTAAGGGAATGCTCCCGAAAAATAGCTTAGGTCGGAAATTGTTCACGAAACTGAAAGTTTATGCCGGTGCGGAACATCCCCATCAGGCACAACAACCGGAAGTTTTAGCGATTAATACGATTCCCGCAGGAGGAAATTAAGTCAATGCAAGCCACGGACAGTAAAAATAAGGTAGTTTATTGGGGAACGGGACGACGCAAATCGGCGGTCGCTGCCGTGCGTCTCGTGCCGGGGACGGGGGCAATTACCGTTAACGGTCGCGATGGAGAAACCCATTTTAACCGCATTCCCACCTATATCCAGACGATCAAGGCTCCTCTGGAGACTTTGGGACTGGAAAACGAGTATGATATCATCGTTAAGGCCGAGGGCGGTGGTTTGACTGGCCAAGCGGACGCGGTGAAATTGGGTGTCGCTAGAGCTTTATGTCAATTAGCGCCGGAAAATCGTCCTCCCCTCAAGAGTGAAGGTTATCTGACTCGTGATCCCCGGGCGAAGGAACGGAAAAAATACGGTCTTCACAAAGCGCGCAAAGCGCCTCAATACTCGAAACGTTAGGTTAATAGAGAGGTTTATTATGCCGAAAAAAATTCATCCTACTTGGTATCCGGAAGCTAAGGTGATCTGTAATGGTGAACTGGTGATGACGGTGGGTTCGACAAAACCAGAAATTCATGTGGAGGTTTGGTCGGGTAATCATCCTTTTTATACGGGAACCCAGAAGATGATCGATACGGAGGGCCGGGTCGATCGCTTCTTGCGTAAGTACAAAATGGGCGATAAGTCAAGCAAAAAGGCCGATCAGAAATAATTCTTTACTTTTGCCTTTTTGACCCGGTGGGGAGATTTTCCCACCGGGTTTTTTGCTATTTTTAGGCTGGTAGGGTCATTATTTCTGCACTGATACTAAATCTGGTTATTAAAAACTGATTATTTATTCTCCCTTTTGCATCAGTGCCTGTCTTCATAAAGCTTTTCTCATAAAGATGAAGTATAATCTGATGCGGTATTGGCGATCGCATACTGTTGCCTACACCCTATTTTTAGACTCGCTCCCAGATTTACTAGCACAAGTTGCTCAAAAAGTCAAGCAAATAAAAGATACAGAGCAAAGACCAAATTTTGTCAGTTGTAGGGGACTTTTTTGCGCGTATTTAAAGGAAGGCAGCAGCTTTATTCGATTTTTCTGAACTAGAAGATTGAGAAGCTTGGTTAGGATCTCCCGGAAACTGAGCGTTCCCCAGTAAAACCGGGGAAGGAGATATATATTTTTTTACCTACCTGATACTTTTTAACAGATTAACTATCTCATCGGGGAATCTTTGCTGTAATTCTTCATCGGATAATCGCGACAACAGAATCATAAAATTTTGCCTTACTTTTTGGGTATCGGGATGATTTTCTCCTAATCTTTCTTGATAAATAGCAATAGCTCTCACATACAACGGTTCCGCTTCTGCGTATCTGCCTTGGTATTTGTATAATTCTGCTAAATTATTGAGACTGGTAGCAACACTAGGATGGTTTTCTTCTAATAGCTGTTCTTTCAGAGAAAGGGAGCGCTTATACAACGGTTCCGCTTCTATGTATCTGCTTTGAAATTGGTACAATCCTGCTAAATTATTGAGACTGGTAGCAACATCGGGATGGTTTTCTACTAATAGCTGTTCTTTCAGAGAAAGGCATCTCTTATACAAGGGTTCCGCTTCTGCGTATCTGCCTTGGGAGCAGTATAATCCCGCTAAATTATTGAGACTGGTAGCAAAATAGAGATTGTTTTCTCCTAATAGCTGTTCTATCAGAGAAAGGCATCTCTTACATAAGGGTTCCGCTTCTGCGTATCTGCCTTGGTATTCGTATAGCACTACTAAATTATTGAGACTTTGTGCAACATCGGGATGGTTTTCTCCTAATAGTTGTTCCCTTAGAGAAAGGGAGTGCTTATACAACGATTCTGCTTCTGTGTATCTGCCTTGGCATTGATATAAGAGTGCTAAATTATTGACACTGGTAGCAACAATGGGATGGTTTTCTCCTAATCGCTGTTTTATCAGAGAAACGGAGCGCTTACACAACAGTTCTCCTTCTGCGTATCTGCCTTGGAATTCATATAACACTGCTAAATTATTGAGAATGTCAGCAACAATTGGATGGTTTTCTCCTAAGCGAGATTGGATTTCTTCACAACATTTTGTTAAGGTAACTGCTGCTAAATCATATTCTCCCTGTCCCTTATAAAACAAAGCTAACCCAAGAAACACCTGAATTAAATTATCTTCCGGGTTGGGAATATCATCTAACATGGTTTGACTGACAAGTTGCAGATGGGGAATTGCGGGAGTTACCGCTGCAATAATCTCCCTTGTGGGGGTTTGCGGGATATTTTCGGCAATGGTTAACAAAGTTTCCACAAAAGCGCATCGATAAAGAGAATTTTTCTCAGGAATTTCCTGTAATTGCCGTTGAAAAAATTCTCTCACGAGGGGATGAATCCGATAAAAAGAATAGTCCTCATCCACGGGTTGCATCAGATGAGAATTATCCAATTGTCCCCGCGCTTCTTCTAGTTCGCTTTCGGTAATTTCTGTGGATTTTGCCGTATCTTCTAGCAACGTCCAAGCAATAGCCACCGGTGCGAATAAACTCAACAGCATTGCCACTTTTTGAACAGCAAAACTTAAATCATCCCAACTGATTTTAATTGCGGCTGCTACCCCTAAATGTCCATAATCTCTGTGGTTTCTTTCCTTGGTTAAAGCAGTATGAGCTAAATTTAATTTATCGCGTAAATGGCTAAACTTTAAATGACGATTTTTCGCTAAATATTCCCCCACCAACTCCACTGCTAAGGTTAAGCGTCCTAAAATTTCGTGACAAATCTGTTCTACTAAAGCTTTTTCTTGCTCAACTTTAGCAGTACCAACAATTTTGGTTAATAATTCTACACATTTATCTAAGGGTAAAACATCTAAAGCTATAGACTGAAATTCCGTACTAAGACACCTTTCCCTAGTGGTGACTAATATCTTAATCCTAGAATCTTTTGGTAACATTCGATCGGGAATTCTGTCGATATTGGGGACATCATCGAGAATTAATAATAATTTTCCCTGCTGAGGTAGCCAATTTTGCCAATACCAGTCCACTTGTTTTTCTAAAGATTCTTTTTTCAATATTTCTGGTAAAGATAGATAGGGACCAGCTAATTTAACTATTTCTTCTGCTAAACCCGATAGTCGCAAGGATAACCAATATTGTGCCGCGTATTCCTGTTGGTATCGTTTCGCATATTCCAAAGCTAAAGCGGTTTTTCCTATTCCCCCTAACCCTTCCACCGCACAAACAATCACCCCTTGTTCTGTTTGCAATTGCTGATGAATTAAGGTTAACTCATCTTCCCTCCCGACAAAATTAACCGTACTTTTGCCCACATTACTAGGGACAGCTTGACGTTCTTTTGGTTCGGGAATATTCAGATTAAAAGTATTATTTTGATTGTTATCATTTCCATCTTGCTCAATATTGATTTTCATTTTTAATTCTCTCTAAAAATTATTATCTTTGCTCAACATAAATCTAATATAAAATTAATATTAATGAGGTTTTTAAGGAAAATAACGATACATTTCCTTTCGGTGTAGAAGACGAACCAAGGCGACAATATCTTGCTCTAAATATAAACCAAGACGATAATCCCCAATCCGAATGCGATAAAATCCTCGATACCCTTGAATCGCTTTGACATTACGCAACTCGGTTAAACTTTTGGCTGATTCTATCTCCTCAATAATTGCCTGAATTTGTCGCTTAATTTTACGATCTTTGAGATTGCGTAGATCTGTCTCAAAGCTTTTACGAAATTCAATATTCATCTCTTATTCTTTTAACAGAGTCAAAATTTCATCACGACTGACATTGTTACTATCTTTTCCCTCTTGAATTGCCCTAGCCATGGCCGTATCTTCCAGCACTTCATAAATTAACTCTTTTAGTAAATCCTTTTCTTGTATTAATAACTCATAGAGTAACTCTTTTAATATTGGTTTTAACGCTTCTGCTTGCAATTCTGACATAAATTACCTCTTGTCTTTGATAATAACTATTTTCAATGATAACATTTACTAGGCTTGGTTTTCACAGATTAAAGATGTTGTTCTGTGTATTACCAATTCCTGATTGACTAATATTAATTGTCCGATCGATACCGGCCAAGCTTTTAGAGGGAATACTTACTTTTTTAGCCGATTTTTCACCCCTGCAATCGCACGATTAAATGTGGGAAAATAACGCTTAAAAGTTGACTCAGTATCTAATTCCGCCTCGTAAGTCAGGGAAACAAAAGGAGGTATAGTAGATATGGCCGCTTTTAATTTGGCTGCTGCTGATCGCTCTGGTTGATTGAGTTTAGCTAGAATTTGGTTTAATAATTCTAAGATTTGTACAGAAGCAAGTTCAGGGGGTGGTTCTGCGGTAATTGCCGTCAATTCTGTGACAATTTCTGCTACCATTACCTCGGCATCAGGAAAAGATGCTTCTTGACTCTCGCTGGCGACTAAATCCCATTTTTCTCGTTCCAATTTTTTAATTTCTATGCGCTTATCGTTTATGCGTTGCTGCAAAAGAACTTTATCTTCTGGACGCGCACCTGTCCACGCATCGCGGATTCCCGCTAATTGTTCTTTCAAGCGTTGAATATTTTTATCGAGATTTTGTAATTCGCCAGCAGACATAGAGAAATAAGGTTAAATTACAGGGTTAATTTAATTATGATCTATCCATCTAGAAATGTCATTCCTTTGGCTGCCCCCCACTCCCCAACACCCAACCCCCTCACGGATCGCTGAAAAAGCCTAGCTCAATCTGGAAATTTTGATTATGATCATTAGTAATTGACCTTTATTTGTGATATAGATTCAAAGGAGAGACACGGTGTCCACAGAAGTCATCGAAAAGCGTTCCACAGCGACAATCCGTAAACCAGCACCGCGTTATCGCGTTTTACTCCACAATGACGACTTTAACTCGATGGAGTATGTGGTTCAGAGTTTAATGCAAACGATCGCCGGTATGACGCAACCCCAAGCAGTCGATATCATGATGGAAGCGCACACTAATGGTACAGCCTTGGTGATTACCTGCATCCAAGAACACGCGGAATTTTACTGTGAAACCTTGAAAAATAAAGGTTTAACCAGCAGTATCGAACCCGATGAATAAAAGATTGCGGGTAATTGCCACTTACCCAGTCCCCCTGCGACTGGGAATTTTTATTTTGCTCTTACTTTTTCTCTGGTTGCCGATCGCACTTCCCCTCTATCACTTTTTTGCCACTAATGCCAATCTTGTCTCAATTTTGACCCTTTCTGTTCTCTATCTGGAATTTTTGGGGTTATCCCATTGGTGGGGACGGACAATTTATGGCGATGAGGGATTAGCCGATTATGGGTTGATTTGGCGAAGAAAAACGCCGATCGAGTTAATTAACGGGTTGGCGATCGGTTTATTTTTCACTTTCTCGCTTTTTCTGTCCCAAGCGTTCCTAGGTTGGTTAAATTTCTTACCCGCAAATCCCCAGATCAGCAAAATCATCCTGGAGGGGTTTTTAGTCGCTTTAGCGGTGGGTTTTGCGGAAGAATTGCTATTTCGGGGCTGGTTACTGGGAGAATTAGAAAAGGATTATCGTCCCGCTATCGCTCTAGTGATTAGTGCCTTAATTTTCGCTCTTACCCACTTTATTAAACCTTTAGCCGAAATTATCCGCACTTTTCCCCAATTTCCTGCCTTAGTCTTGCTAGGATTGATTCTCGGTTGGGCAAAACGCGCCTGTGGTGGTAGTTTGGGTAAAAGTATCGGTCTGCACGCGGGTTTAATCTGGGCATACTATATATTAAATGTGGGTCAGTTAATTAAATACACTGGTACTGTTCCCGATTGGTTAACTGGAATCGATAAAAATCCTTTAGCGGGAGTGATGGGTTTACTTTTCCTGACAATTCTCGCTATCTGGATCAGAAAAAAAGCAGTTTTGAGTGAACGATAGGGGATTAAATCAATTACTATAAAGGGGAAATTGCCCATGAGAGTTATAGCCGATGAATCGATTATTATCTTTTCTAGAATATCGCCCGCGTTTGCGTAATATCCTATCTTTTTGTTTCTCTCTTATCGTCATGCTGTTGATCGGTGTAGGCAAAGTCACAGCACAAGATTTAAATAGTTCTACTCTGGATTTAGTTGCTAATCTCTGGATGTTAATAGCCGGCTCTTTAGTATTCTTTATGAATGCGGGTTTTGCCATGCTGGAAACGGGTTTTTGTCGTACTAATAACGCCACTAATGTCTTAGCTAAAAACCTAATTGTCTTCTGTGTTTCTGCCTTGGCTTATTGGATGTTTGGTTTCGGTTTAATGTTTGGTGATACATCTGAAGTGGGAAATAGTTTCTCTGGTGGTACAGGATTTTTCTTGGAAATTTTAACCCCTAATAATCAATACATTCAATTCCAAAAATTGTGGCCAGGTCGTTCAATTGCCACTTTATTTTTCTTTCAATTAACTTTTGCGGGAACTGCGGCGACCATTGTATCGGGAGCAGTGGCAGAAAGGGTTAAATTTTGGGCATTTTTGCTATTTAGTTTCTTTTTAGTCGCTTTTTCTTATTCTCTGACAGGACATTGGATTTGGTCATCGGAAGGATGGTTATATAACTTATTTAAGTTTCGAGATTTTGCTGGTTCAACGGTGGTGCATTCGGTGGGAGGAATGGCCGGATTAGTGGGTGCTTGGTTGCTAAAACCGAGAGATGGACGTTTTGGTTATAATTGCAAAACTGACTGTTATGAAGAAAAAGAAAGGGGAAATTTTGCTCCCCATCAGTTAGGATTTGCAACCCTTGGTTGTTTAATTATTTGGTTAGGATGGTTTGGTTTTAATGGTGGTTCGGCGGTAAATTTGGATGATGTCCCCATGGCAATTACTACCACGATGATTGCCGCTGCTGCTGGGGGAGTTTTGGCATTAATTCTTAATCCTTTAATCGGTCGCAAAGCCAGTTTATCCACAATTATTAATGGCATTTTAGGGGGATTAGTGGGGATCACGGCATCATCAGGTTATGTTAATATCAGATCAGCTATTATCATTGGTGGCATTAGTGGCATTATTGTCTTATTAGGAGAAGAATTTTTAATTAAAACTAAAGTAATTGATGATCCAGTGGGAGCAATTCCAGTACATCTTTTTTGTGGTTTTTGGGGAACAATAGCGGTGGGTTTCTTTAGTAATAAAGATGCCGGAGAATTCGCCAATGGATTAACACAGGATAGTCCTATATCTCAAGTCGCTTTTCAATTTTTTGGATGGATTGTAGTCATGGCATTTACTTTTATTTTTAGTTTAATTCTCTGGCTAATTATTGGCAATCTCCTCTATTATACGCAAGTAATTGTTTTACGTCAAAAGAATCCACAGGTTAATTTTTCTCCTGTTATCAGGAGTCAATCCTTCAATGTTTCTGACCTATTCTCTCTAGTTTGGTCACGGGGAAGGGAAGGAATCCGAGTATCATTATCCGAGGAATTAACGGGTAGCGATGGGGTATTTAGTGATTGAAAAATTAATGTTTATTCAATAAGTTTTTGGCAATTTGGATTATCTTGCAAAGCTCGATCGATATCCGATTTCCAAGCTCTATCCTTATACCAAGTCTTTGCCCAAGATTGAGCTTCTTTAAAGTTATCAGAAGTTGGGGGGATTTTGCACAAAATTTCAAAACCACCTTCTCTACCCGGCACATTAGCCACAAAATTATTGGCAGCTAGTCCTACTGCTTGCTGAATTAACCTTAATTCAGTTAATTGAGTCCCACACTTTTCAGGAAACTGATCACCTTGTTTCCTTTTCAAGTCTTGCAGTTGTTGAATATTCTCTTTTAAGGTAATATTCTCATCTCGTTTAGCACAAATTTCTGGAATACTAGGTGATGGTGAGGGTGTCTCCACGCCATTAGGAGTCTTTTCAGGAGTCTTGAATGACAAGAAAGTAAATCCAAGAAAGCCTAATAGTGCCAAGAAAGATAATATTTTAGTTAAACCAGCAGGAGAATTCTCCACATCAACTAATTTTTCTAATTCCTGTCTAACCCATTTAAAATTAAATACTTCTTTATAAATTCGATTGGTCACTTCTAGATAATAATCATTCTTAATCACTAATTCTGCTTGCTGAAGTGCCAATTTTTCTGGTTTATTATCAGCAAAGACTCTCCCCTGCAAAATGTCTTGATAAATTTCTAATGTTGACCTAACATTTTTATCAGGAGTTAAGAGACTGTTTTGTATTTTCTGAAGATGAGCTGCCGCTTTATTTTGTAACCAATTTTCTACGATATTCTTCTGAATCAATTGTTCAATTACTGGTTTTTCTTCTCCTTTCCGCAACTCATTTTTATTGTCGATTAGCAAACCGATAACTATTTCCGTTAACTCCAAGTTACCACCCGTCCAAGCTAAAGTTTCCTCAATTAAAGCTGCTCGTTGATTCTCCTCAAATTTGGGCGTTAATTGTTTTTCAGCCAGTTGATGTGCTTCCCCTTGACGTGCTATCTGTGCTTTTCGTTTGGCTGCGATTTCACTTAACTCTAAAAAACGCTTTTCTGACTCATTAATATCTTGATTTTCACTCCAAGTTAAAGCTTCTGCTAAATCTTGATCAGAAAGAAGTTTACTAGCATCTTCCCCTGAATTTAACCAAACTTCGTACTTTTCAATGTATGGAGGGATTTTATTTAATTCCGTTGTCACCCAAGTTTCATTAAAAACATTTCTATAAATCTTATTATAAACTTTTAACTTTTGTCGGTCTTCAACTACCAATCCTGTTAAGCGTAATTCTATTTGATCGGGACTACCATCATCGGTAATTTCACCATTTTTTAAAATTTCTAGGTAAAGCTTCAGCATTCTTCTACCCGTGACACGCTTATTTAATAAACGATTCCGAATAGTTTTTAGGTGTTCTGGACTATCTTGAGATACCCAGTTACTAATTACTTGCGACTGGATAAAATCGCCGACATTAATCGGGGTTGCTGGGGATTCCTTGCCAAATTCAGGGCGAGATGTGGAGATTAAATGACAAATTTTTTGAGTTAAAAACGGTTGTCCACCTGTCCAGTCTATAACCTCCTCTAAAACCCGTTCTGGTGCGATAACTTTGTCCTGCAATCCCTCGGCAAGTTTTCTGGCATCCTTTATAGTAAATCCAGATAATCGAATATCTTGACCAATATTAAAAGGACTACGATTATTATCTAGAATAAAGTTAGAAACTGCCGCTACCCCCAACATACAAAAGGTTAGACGTTGGTAATCCCTATTATGGGGACGTTTTTCATGACAGCTACGCAGCCAAGCAAAGAAATCATCTGTGGAAAATTTTAAACTCAGAACGCTATCAATTTCATCGAAACAGATAACAATAGGTTGGTATATCTCCTTTAAGAGAATTTCCTCAACAAATTCATCAAGACGATTAATAGCTGATTTATAGGCTCGTTCATCCCACCAAGTTTGCTCTTTTCCCCGAATAGAAAGATCAAACCGTTTAACCAGTTGCTCAAATAATACTCGATACCAAATATCTTCGGAGATGTTTTTTCCTAGACCACTCAAATCAATGGTAGCACAGTCAATATTATCCTCTTGCAGTCGTTTTTGTGTCTGTACCCACAAACTTGATTTTCCCATTTGACGGGAATTTAACACATAGCAATACTGTCCATTTTTTAGATAGTTATAAAATATATCATCTGCTTCCCGCTTGATATAACTAGGTGCATCTAGGGGAACGCTGCCTCCAACATAATAAAAATTGGTCGCCATAGCATTAAAATTAGCAATTTGTCTGATTGGTTAAGTTCGATGAATAATTTAATCAAAGGTTATCTGTGCCTAAGCTAGTCCGCATTTAAAGTTCTGGGTTCGATGGGGGAACGGGGAACAGGTGAAAACGAATATTAGATTTAGATGTACAACAGTTTAACTCAATATATTGGATTTTAGGAGGATAGGCGATACCTAAAATAGTCGCTGTATAGTGGATAACGGGGTTGAACAGCATTCTGCACAAAGGTTACTAATCCTAAACTATGAAGTTGCCAATTAATTGTTGCACCTAAATCAACGGGAGAAGAGGACTCTACAACCTTTTTCATTCCTGCTGCTAGGTTTGGATGTTCTTGTAAGTTTAGCAAATGTCCTCGCAAATGATCCCCATAAATTCCCTCTTCCGTGGCTGCTGTCTCTAAAAAATCTGCTAAAGACAGTTGTTTTTGGCTAATCGCATAAATCGCTTTTTGGATTAAATAGGGATGTCCCCCGACAAGATTAATTATTTTTTGCAGTTCATCTTTTCCCAAGTTAGCCTGATATTTATTGGCTAGAATCAAGACCTGTTCTAGAGTAAAATCAGGTAACAGTATTTCTGTTCCTACATTCACAGGAGATTTATTCAGGTCAGCAGGAACATAATTTTCTGTGGAGTAGGTGATAATTAAGTGTAACTTTTGCCAAGTATTATTATTTTTTGCCTCCTCGTGCCAAAGACGAAATAAACTAAGGAAATCGTCGGCAACGCTGGTATAGGCAAAGAGACTATCTATCTCCTCTAAAACTAAAATTAGGGGTTTATCCAGCTTTTTGAGCAAATGGTCTTCAAAATAGGCAGTACAGCTATAAAGTCCTAATCCTTCTTGCCATTTTTCCTGAAAGAGAGCTGCTAACCCTAATTTCTTGGAAATAATCAAAGCAAACCAAGAGAGCAATCGGTCTAAATCGCCGATAATTCCTTTACTTGCTTGTAAAAAACTCAAACTGACGGTTTTATACTGTCTTTTGTCAACTTGACTCAAAATTCTATCGACTAATAGGGTTTTACCCATCCCCTTGGCTGATTTAATTCGCAATAATGAACCTGCTTGACGCACCGTCTCCAGACAAAGCTGTTCCACTGGAGGACGTTCAACATACTTGGAAAAATCCGCAGCCCGGTTTTCTCCCTCATCCTCAGACGTGGCAGCTGGTGTTTCCTCCAACTCATCCCAGTCAGCGATTTCTCGATAATCAAGGCCTAAGCTTTGACAAATTTCAAAAAAATTGGGATTACTAAGACGTTCAACATACTTGGAAAAATCCGCAGCCCGGTTTTCTCCCTCATCCTCAGACGTGGCAGCAGCTGTTTCCTCCAACTCATCCCAGTCAGCGATTTCTCGATAATCAAGGCCTAAGCTTTGACAAATTTCAAAAAAATTGAGATTACTAATCGGTTTACCGTTAAGAAAAAGGCTAATAGTCGATTTTGCGAACCCTAACTCCTCAGCAAGCAGCTGTTGAGTTGCGTAACCATTGCGTCTAACTGCTTGTTTGACTCTAGGGATATATTCTGATTTTACTTTAAGCGATCGCGCCATAAACTTCCATCAATCGACGTAATTTCTATTTTATCGCAAAAAACTCAGACATATCTCAGTCATGAGATCAGAGAGTGATCGTTTACGCTATCATCGCAAAAAACTCAGACATATCTCAGTCATTCCCATTCATGAACTCAGAGAGTCATGACTGAGGATCAAGATGTACTGGTCGAAGTGTATTTATAAACTACACAAAACATAATGCTTGACATATTTCCTCCTAAGCCCAAAGACAAGGACACTTATAAGGGTGGTTCTGGGACTTCAGCTAAGTCTGACAATTATTTAACCTCCGCGGAGAAGTCTCTTTTATCTGATTTACTCAAAGTTAGGGCTGCCACTGCCTTGAGCTTTGAAATTGAAACAGATAGAATTGGGGAAGCTAACTTACAAGATAAATTAGAAAAACTAGCGGACAAAGGCTATATCTCAGTTAGTGAACAAGAAAGCTACAAAATCTTTGCTCCCACTTGGAAAACTCGTCAGCTGAGGATAAATGGTATTTTGTAGTCAGGTTCTAACGGAATTAGACAAGTTTACTTTTTTCAGTTCATTCACCCATTACCTATTTTTGGTAGATTCTCAGACAGCTGCCGCCACCGACCTTCCTAGTGAAATACAGAAATTTGTGGAAGGACATCGGTGGTATTTTGTGTTTGCTGCGATAATTATTGGAGTAGCAGTTGAAACTGGAATTAGCTATTTCTCAGCTTTTAGGGATTGTCATTTATTTCCCGATTTAAAAAAGGATTTTTTAAAGACTTTCCGTTTTTTATTAATTGTCAAAGTTCTTATATCAATACTCTTATACCTTCTTATTCAATTTATATTTTCTCTATTAAGCTTGATCGAGGATAATGTTTTTTTTGGTTTAATCATTGCTCTGGTCTTCGGTCTTATTATGGGTTCCTTAAACCCTAATTTAGAACAAATCGACCAATTAATGGGTGGATTCGGCCTATCTGCAATTACTTTCGTCTCCAGTGGGATCAAAAAGATTTTAGAGCGGTACAAAGACTCTCAAATATCTATTATTAGTCCTTTAGACAAGAAATTGGTAATCAAGAAAACCAGCCTATATTATTTTATCAAGCCTGAATTTGATCGTTTTCAAATAGTTACTCTTCAGGAATACATCCAAAAGTTAATCGGTGGATCTACACTGAAAGAAACGCCAGAGAAATATCAAGGAAGATTAAACGCTATCATCGGGGGAAATTTTAGTGACGAGGATAAGAGAGAAAGATTAATATGGTTATTATTTGATATTATAAGTCCTGAAGATATTAATAAAATTACAGATCACCCAGAGCAATCAGAAATTTTAAAAAGACTGCGAAAAATAGAACAGGGGAATAGTACGATAAATTAAACGTCGGCCAGTCAATTAAATACACTGGTACTGCTATTGATCGATTAACTGGAATTGATAAAAATCCTTGAGGGGGAGTGATGGGTTGACTTTTCCAGACAATTCTCACCATCTGGACCAGAAAAAAAGTAACCGATGTGGTAATGATTCGGTAGTAGTGGCGTAGCCCTATTGCTTACCTGGTATGAATTGTGTAAAATATTTATTAATAAAAATAATTGCAACCCGCTCAGTCTTTAAACCTCTAGCTTGAGCATGACTTTTATAATAAATATCTTTTTCTGGCTCCTGTCTGGCTTACTCAAATATCAGTCTAGCACCGAACAAAATACCCCCTTCACCTCTATTCCCCTGTCAAGCGTTGTGGTTCTCACCATACTATCAAGAATGGTTCTATTCATAATGGAAAACCCAAACGTCAAGGTAAAGAATGTGGTCAACCGTTGGTGATCAATCCCACTAATAAAACCGTCTCTGACGAAACCAAACAATTAATTGATCAACTCTTGCTCGAACGAATTTCCTTGCGAGGAATTGCGAGAGTAACAGGGGTAAGTTGGTCATGGTTACAAAATTATGTCAACAATAAACTGGCGGCTGTTCCCCGTCAAATAAAGGTTTCGGACAAACAAAAAGGTAAATTGTTTAGAGAATGTGATGAGATGTGGTCTTTGGTTTTTTCTAAGACGATAAAGGTTTATATTTGGCGGTTAATTGATAGAAAGACAAGGGAAATTATTGGTTGCTATTTAGGGTATGCTGAAAAAGTTTTTCCTGGGGACAGGGTGTGGGGTGTGGGGTGTGGGGTGATGGGAGTTGGGAGTGCCGGAGTTGGGAGATTAAAGCTGCCTTTTGCATGAGTGCCTTTTGCCTTCAGAAGCTGATCACTGAAAAGACTCCCCAACACCCATCTCACCCCGGGGAAAACCGCTATAGAATAGAGAAAAAAGAGAATTGCGAGGAAAAAACTCTGTCTTTTAACCCGATTGTCATTCCCCCTTCCCCGGAAAATCCCGCTCGCTATCTAGTGATCATGCTGCACGGTTGGGGTGCAGATGCCATGGATCTGGCCCCCCTTGCATCGATGCTGGATCTAGCTGATTGTCAATTTTTGTTTCCTAATGCTCCCTTCGATCATCCCCAAGTGCCGGGGGGACGCGCCTGGTATGCTTTAGAAACCTCCGATTATCAAGGTTTAGTCGCTAGTCGTCAACAGTTGCACGATTGGATTATTTCCCTAGAAGCAACTACCGGTATTCCCCTAGAGCGGACTTTTTTGACCGGTTTTTCCCAAGGGGGAGCGATGACGCTGGATGTGGGTTTATCTTTACCCTTGGCGGGATTGGGTTCCTTGAGTGGTTATCTGCACGGTGAACCCCATCCCCAAGGTCCACAAAATGTCTTAATTGTTCATGGTAAGCAGGATCCCGTCGTTCCTATCGCAGCTGCTCGTCAAGCCAGAGATTTACTGCTTGGTTTGGGGGTTAACGTCGAATATCACGAGTTAAATATGGGTCACGAAATCCCGATTCCGGCACTGACTATTTTACGCCAATTCCTCCGCAATCGTCTAGAAACTGCATGAATAATGCTCGTCAGCTGGCTTTGCTGATTTTACGGGATATCGATCGCTCCTCCGCCTATCCCGATCGCGCTCTTGATCGCCATTTGTCCGCTAGTTCCTTAAATTGTCTTGACAAAGCCTTGACAACGGAGATTGTTTATGGTATAATGCGCCGACAAAGAACTTTGGATGCGCTGCTCGATCGCCTGGGGAAAAAAACCGCGGCCCAGCAACCCCCGGATTTACGGCGAATTCTCCATATTGGTCTTTATCAACTGCGTTATCTATCCCAGATTCCCCCATCGGCGGCGGTGAATACGGCGGTAGAATTAACTAAAATCAGTCATTTAGGCAAATTAGCGGCGGTGGTTAACGGAATGCTGCGGCAATATCTCCGTTTAACTGCTAATGGCGACGATCCTTTACTTTTACCGGAAAATACCGCTTCTAGATTGGGTATTCTCCACAGTTTCCCCGATTGGTTGGTGCAATTGTGGTTAGATCGCTTTAGTGTTACGGAAACGGAACAACTGTGTCAATGGTTTAATCGCTCTCCTGACCTCGATATTCGGATTAATCCCCTGAAAACTAGCCTAGAAGCCCTAGAAAATGAGTTAGAATCAGCCAATATAACTTTTAATTATCTTAAGTTACCTCTAGCTTGCCGTTTAACCTCTGGTTTAGGCAATATTGAGCGTTTAGAGGGATTTCGAGCCGGAAATTACACCCTACAGGATATTAGCGCCCAATTAGTCACTTATCTACTCGATCCCCAGCCCGGAGAGACAATTATCGACGCTTGTGCAGCACCGGGGGGAAAAACCACTCATATTGCCGAATTAATGGGCGATCGGGGTAGAATATTAGCCTGTGATCAAACGGCATCCCGTTTACGACAGTTAGAAGCCAATATTAAAAGATTAGACTTAAAAGCGATCGAAATACATCTAGGGGATAGTCGCGATCGTCCCCAGTGGCGCGGCATCGCCGATCGTGTACTAATCGATGCTCCCTGTTCAGGATTGGGAACCCTGCACAAGCGTCCTGATATACGTTGGCGACAAACACCGGAAAATTTACCCGTACTAGCCAAACGACAGGGGGAACTTTTAGCCTCGGCTGCCACTTGGGTAAAACCGAAGGGAATCTTAGTTTATGCCACCTGTACTCTCGATCCGTTAGAAAATGAAAGAGTGATCGAGCAGTTTTTAGCCGCTCATCCCGATTGGAAAATGGCCACTCCTGACTCTAATTCATGCTTCTCAGAATACTATACAGAAACGGGAGCGATCGAAGTGTTACCCCATCGGCATAATCAAGACGGTTTTTTTATGGCTAAGTTAGTCAAGGAAGTGTGGGATGAAAAATAAACAATTACTGAAAATTCTCATCGGTGTTGCTTGGATTGATGGTGTCATTCAACCATCAGAAAGAAATTATTTACGACAGGTAGCTGTGAGGGAAAAACTTGATGATGATCCGGAGATAAAACCACTATTATCGGAACTAAAACCAGTTAAAACCGGTGAATGTTATCGATGGTTAGAGTCCTATTTAGGCGATAATCCTAGTCCAGAAATCTATCAAGATCTACTAACATCGATTAGCACTTTAATCTATAGCGATGACGACGTGGATATACAGGAAGCGAAATTATTAACTAAAGTGCAGAGTTTCGATCCGACTCATGATAGCCATCGATCGATGTTAGATAAATTAGTCACGGGAATTCAGAAATTGTACCACAGGGCAATTACTGAAAGTAATTAAGGAGGAGCTATCAGTGATGAGCAGGTCAAAAATTTCCCCGATAAAAACTGATAGCTGATCCCTAGATTTTAGGTAATAACTGTGGGTTGTTCCCGTCCGGTAGATTGACGAATTTGACCGATTTCTTCGGCTAAATCAATTAAGGGTTGTAGGGCCTTTTGGGTGTCGATATCGTGTTTACTTGCGTCCGGTTCATAACTTTCTAGATAAACCCGGAGAGTTGCTCCTTTAGTTCCCGTACCCGATAGACGATAAATAATCCGAGAACCATCGGTAAAACCAATGCGAATACCTTGATTTTTACTCACACTACCATCCACGGGATCCGTATAGCTAAAATCATCGGCATACTCCACTTCATAGTTACCAAATTGTTTACCCTTAAGGTCTAAAACCAGCTTCTGGAGACGTGCCATCATCTCTTTTGCCGGTTCTAATGCGACTTCTTCATAATCATGACGAGAATAGAAATTACGACCGAATTCTTGCCAATGACTGCGAACAATTTCCTCTACAGATTCCCCTTTAACTGCCAAAATATTTAACCAGAAAAGAACCGCCCATAAACCATCTTTTTCGCGAATATGATTGGAACCCGTGCCGAAACTTTCCTCCCCGCAAAGGGTTGCTTTCCCCGCATCTAACAAATTACCGAAGAATTTCCAACCGGTGGGAGTTTCATAACAGTCAATTCCCAGTTTAGCCGCTACTCGATCGGCCGCCGCACTGGTGGGCATCGATCGCGCTACTCCCGTGATACCATTTTGATAGCCCGGTACTAGATGAGCGTTGGCTGTTAGTACCGCCAAACTATCACTGGGGGTAACAAAAAAATTCTGACCGAGGATCATATTGCGATCGCCATCTCCATCGGAAGCAGCCCCAAAATCCGGAGCCTCTTGACCGAAGAGAATTTCTACCAGATCATGGGCATAGACTAGGTTAGGATCGGGATGACCACCACCAAAATCCTCTAAGGGAATACCATTTAATACTGTACCTTTGGGCGCGCCTAAACGCTGTTCAAATATGGCATAAGCGTAGGGACCGGTTACCGCATGGAGAGAATCCATGCACATTTTAAACTTACCAGAAGTGAGTAGGGTCTGAATGCGATCGAAATCAAAAATCTTTTCCATCATTTTGACATAGGGAGTGACCGCATCGATCACTTCCACATCCATAGTTCCCAGTTTAAAGGAACTGGGGCGATCGAGATTAATATCGGCCCCTGAGAGGATTTTATAACTGCTAATCACCTTAGTCTCGGCATAAATTGCATCGGTGATATTTTCCGGGGCCGGTCCGCCGTTAGTAATATTGTACTTAATGCCAAAATCGCCCTCCGGACCGCCGGGGTTATGACTAGCGGAGAGAACAATACCGCCAAAAGCGTTATTTTCGCGAATTAACCCAGAAATAGCGGGAGTGGAGACAATACCATCGGTTCCCACGAGTATTCTACCGATACCGTTAGCGGCGGCGATTTTCAGGATAGTTTGAATAGCTTGACGGTTATAATAACGACCATCTCCACCGACAACTAGGGTTTGACCCTCGATACCGTCTAAAGTATTGAAGATAGCTTGAATAAAATTTTCCAGATAATGGGGTTGTTGAAAAACGGGAACGGATTTTCGCAATCCAGAAGTCCCCGGTTTCTGGTCACTAAAGGGTTTTGTGGCAACGGTTTCAATCGTCATAGTCTTTTCTTGATAGGCTGACGCAATTGTCAACTTAAGTATATAGCAGTAGGTTGACAGCCAAGAAATCAGCTAGGAAAGACAACAGCTGGGGAGTCCCCTGTCATACTAAATCCTGTTTAAAAAGTCTAGGAGAGTGGGGAGACCACTTCGTGCGCGTTGCGGGGGGGAGATAGGGGAGTGGGGAGATAGGGAAGTGGGGAGAAGGGAAAACAAATAACAATAGTCTCCTGATTCCTGAATACTGACTTGAAAATAGAAGCTGAAATAACGCCAATTCGTCAATCATACTAAATCCGTTCAGTATAAGCTACATATCAGGAGAGGCACTCCTGCAAGCGGAGTGACTCTTAAATTATTACAGATGCGTCAGCGGCTGCGTGTAAGCATCCCACCGAAAAACTAATGCGCGGGGGGTTTGGGGGCGGCGCCACGCCCCCAACGGGGGGTTTGGGGGGTTCTACCCCCCAAAAGCTTGGATTGAGTGGTCAAGTGGCAAGTAATACTAAATCCCTTGAGTATAGGCTAAATATCAGGAGAGGCAAAAGGCAATAGGCAAAACGGAGAATAAATAATCAGTTTTTAATAACTGGATTTAGTCTTAGCCGATAAATGAACCAGATTTGGGGGTATAAACCCCCAATAATAACCAATTTTAGCTGTGAATGGCCTAATCGGCCCCTTCAATCGGTGCAAATCCCTGACGTTGAATATTCTCGCTGATGTGACGAGGTTCGAGGAATTGCAGCAGATAATCGGGACCCCCAGCTTTGGAACCTACCCCCGACATCTTGAAACCCCCGAAGGGTTGACGGGAGACAATCGCACCGGTGATTCCCCGGTTAATATAGAGGTTTCCTACTTCAAATTCCTGCGTAGCTCGGTTAATATGGGCAGGAGTGCGAGAATATAAGCCACCAGTTAAAGCATAGTCGGTTCCGTTAGCTACAGCTAAAGCTTCCTCAAAATTACTCACTTTGATAATCGCCACCACGGGACCGAAAATTTCCTCCATCGCTATTACCGCATCGGGGGGAACATTCTTAAAGACGGTGGGACTGACGAAATAACCCACTTCTGGAATTGGCATTTCTAGGGCCAATTCTGCCTCTTTTTTACCAGTTTCGATATATTCCCGAATTCTTGCTTGAGCTTTCTCGTCGATAACCGGTCCTACTTCCGTACTCGGTAAATCCGTCGGCCCGATATTGAGGGACTTGGTAGCCTCGACAAAGCGATCAACAAAGCTATCATAGACGCTTTCCAGAACGATTATCCGCGAACAGGCCGAACATTTCTGGCCGGTGTAGCCAAAAGCGGACTTAACCGCACCGACAACGGCCTGATCTAAATCGGCACTCTCATCGACAATTAGGGCATTTTTGCCGCCCATTTCGGCGATAACTCGTTTTAGGTGTTTTTGACCCTTTTGCACGATGGAGGCATCTGTATAGATGCGACAGCCCACTTCTCGTGAACCGGTGAAGGCGATTAGGTGAACATCGGGATGGCTAACTAAATGGGCCCCCACTTGCGAACCTTTACCCGGGATATATTGGAAGACTCCGGCAGGAATACCCGCTTCTAGGAGAATCTCGGCAAATTTCGCCGTAATTACCGAAGAAGTCTCGGCAGGTTTCAATAGCGTGCAGTTACCTGCTACTAAAGCTGCTACTGTCATCCCCACCGCAATGGCTAGGGGGAAATTCCAGGGAGAAATCACTAAAGCAATACCCCGGGGTTGGTAGGAATAACGATTATTCTCACCTGCTACGTCGAAATTATGCCCTAAATCCAGTCTTTCCATCTCGGAGGCGTAATAACGGCAAAAATCGATCGCTTCTGACACTTCCGGATCCGCCTGTTGGATAACTTTGCCCACTTCCAAACAAATCCAGGCCGATAACTCGTGTCGTCGCGCTTCCATCAAATCTGCCGCTTTTCGCAGTATTTCGGCTCTTTTAGCCACTGGGGTGCGTTTCCAAGCGGGAAAAGCCTGTTTCGCCGCTATGATCGCTTTTTCTGCCTGTTCCACCTCAATTAAGCCTACTTTCCCCACTATTTCCTGCGGGTTACAGGGATTAACGGAATTAATTTGAACATTGGTGGTGACGTATTCGCCGTTAATTAGGGGTAAATAGGTCTTACCGAGGGAATTTTTGACAAAAGTAAGGGCTTGACTCGCTTTATTTCGTAATTGCTCGTTGGCATAATCTGTATCGGCGGCATTAGGAAAACCGGGGATAATCGGGTTATCCTGGCCTAAAACCCGGGGGGCTGCGATTAAATCTTCCACGGGACGATCCTCCAAATTTTGCCGTAGGAAGGAACTATTAGCGGTATTTTCTAATAAACGGCGGATTAGGTAGGCCATACCGGGTAAGAGTTGTCCGTAGGGGGAATAAACCCGCACCCGATGACCCCGCTTCACTAACGCTTTGGCTAATTGGTCGCCCATGCCGTACAATACCTGCATTTCAAAGCGACGACGGGGAATTTCTAAACTTTCTGCGATCGCACAGGCCAAGGCTTGCGATCGCACGTTATGACTACCGATGGCGGCGTATAAATATTGATGATTTTCCAATAATAACCGCGTCATTCGCTCATAATTGGCATCGGTGGCCGATTTTTCGTTATATACCGGCTGTGGCCAGTGATTTTGCCGAGATTTAATTGTTTCCTGATCCCAGTAAGCGCCTTTGACTAGCCGGACAGTAACGGGATAACCGCGCTGTTTAGCCCAATTAATTAAATCTTGTAAATCTTGGGCAGAATCTCTTAAATATGCCTGTAGGGTGATGCCAATATCGGTACGACTGCGAAATTCTTCTTCTAGGAGTAATTCTTTCAGGATAGCCAGGGTGAGGTTTTTATAAACGTACTGTTCCATATCAAAATGGACTGCCACCCCTAACTCCTGAGCGCGTCGCAACAGTAGGCGAATGCGATCGCAAACTTTTTCCTTACTACCAATCGGATCCATGGGATCAAACTGAGAATAAAAGGCAGTTAGCTTGACAGAAACCTGCACTTGTGGTAATAAGTCGCCGTCCGCTTCATCAATTTGGCTAACTTTATTCCATTTGCTCGCTTCTTGAGCCAAATGGGTCATTAAATCGAGATAACTTTGTAGATAAACTTGGGTTTCCGCTTCAGTAATTACCGCTTCACCGAGGAGATCTATGGTAAAAGCCATTTTTTCCTTCCGCAGACGGGTGACAGTGCGAGTAATTTGCTCTAGGTCTTCCCCGGCGATATACTTACGAGCTAAGGTTTCTACGGATTTACTGATCAGACTGGCGGCCGTTTGAGCCGGTAGGGAGTTAGGATCACTAAAGTTGAGGATACTTTTCAGCGCACTGGGCAGTTCTACGGAAGCATCACCGAGGTATTGTTGGAGATGATTAGCGATCTCGGCATTACTGCGTAAAGCGGGTAAACAGTCAATAAAACGGAATAATTGTACTCGTAAATTGGGGTTAGACATTGCCCAATCGAGTAATTTATCATCCCAACGCATTTGATCCTGTAAAGCAGACCAAAGACCTTTTTTTTCCCGAGTTTCGGCTAAAAGTTGTCTAGCGATCTCTTGGGTTTTGGTTTCGTAGTTTTGAGTTGAGTCGATTTGGATAACCACGGTGATTCAAGTAAAAAAATTATCAACGGGATTCAGCTTTCAGCAAGCTACCGTCAGCCTTCAGCCTAAAATTCAGTTTTTGAGCTTTTTCAGCTGATTGCCGCTCTTAATGGCTCTTTTCTCTGGTTTATATTCTTACCGAAGGACTAATCAAAGCTAATAGCCGATTACTTTTGCTGAACACTCTATTGTACTCGATCGAGTGAGGAAGTGGGGAAGTGGGGAAGTGGGGAAGTGGGGAGGTGGGGAAATGGGGAAATGGGGAGAATAAATAAAAATAATCTCCTAAATCCTGACTGACTTGAAAATAGAAGCTGAAATAACGCCAATTCGTCGATCATACTAAATCCGTTGAGTATAAGCTACATATCAGCAGAGACACTCCTGCAAGGGGAGTGACTCTCAAATCATTACAGATGTGTCAGCGGCTGCGTGTAAGCATCCCACCGAAAAACTAATGCGCTCCGGGGTTTGGGGGGTTCTACCCCCCAAAAGCTTGGATTGAG
>NZ_JADBTF010000416.1:0-2970 GCF_020246295.1 Microcystis sp. M090S1
CTCCTCATCTAACAATCCGCCGTAACGCACCAACTCCATCATTAAATTGGTGCGTTACGCTTTCGAATGGCGCACCCTACGATTTATGTTTTTGTTTGCGGCGATAATCTCTGTTAAAAAACTCAAATTAACAATCCGCCGTAACGCACCAACTTCATCATTAAATTGGTGTGTTACGCTATCGAATGGCGCACCCTACGATTTATGTTTTTGTTTGCGGTGATAATCTCTGTTAAAAAACTCAAATTAACAATCCGCCGTAACGCACCAACTTCATCATTAAATTGGTGCGTTACGCTTACGCGCTTCGCACCCTACTGGACTGTTTCAGCTAAAATAGGACAATAGATTTCGGCTTAAAGTCTTAGATTATAGAATTTATAGCATTTTTCTAATACACCAAATTAACTGAAACAGTCCACTAGCTATGATACCTTGGGAGTATGACAACGACAAAATTTGAGAGTGCGCTGTTTAGGGGGAGATTGAACTAGAATTGAGTTTATGAACTTACAATTTGAGTGGGATAACCCCAAGGCAAAACTTAATCTCAAAAAGCATGGCATCAATTTTGAAGAAGCCAAGGCTGTTTTTCGAGATCCTTTAGCCTACATTTTTGATGATGAGTGGCATTCGGTCGGTGAAAAACGAGAAATTATTATCGGACACGATGACAAGAATCGTCTTTTAGTAGTTTGTTTTACTGAAAGAAATCAAATGATTCGTATTATCAGCGCACGTTTAACAACCCAAAAAGAACGCCAAGACTATGAAAAATACACAGGATTCTGAAACCAAACAAAATTTACAAGATGACCTACTTCCTGAATATAACTTTGATTATACTAAGGCTCATCCTAATCGTTTTGCTTCTCAGGTAAATGAAATAAAAATAACTGTCACCTTAGAACCAGATGTCGCTAAAGTTTTCAAAAATTCTGAAGATGTAAACAAAGCACTGCGAGCTATCTTATCCGCTATCCCTGAAAAATAAGCCTGATCTTGTAGGTTGGGTTGACAACGGAAACCCAACATCATCCCCCGATTATTCTTCATGTTATGGGTTGGGTGGCACTTCGTTTAGCTCAAACTGCGAATGATTTTTATTATCTTTGCTCATATAATCAGGAATCTTAACCCTATGCTCTGAAATTATGATACTCTAATCCCAGAGCTTGATTCAGAGCATTTGTAAGATTGTAATATGAGTATTAGCTGGAAAGAAGGAGAGCCCTTACCAAATGCAGATCAAGCCGAAATAGAATTGCGAAAGTTTACCGATTACTCATTGCAACCTAACAACCCTCAAAATCAAGGAAAATGGATGGGATTTGCCATGATAGGTTATTCTGTTGAAACTCAAGAAGGCCGTCAAATTGCAACTCAAGATATAATTCAACAAATTCGTCAAATTTTACCTTATGCACCAGCCTATAAAAGCAAAAATAATCCCTATGGTATGAGATTAAAAGTTACAATTAGGATCAAAGGTTTTAATGGAGGGCAAGGAAATTGAATCACAATCTGGCAAATAGATCAAGGCAAAATTATTCCTAGATTAATTACAAACTGGTTAGAAGTTTACAGCTAAAGGAGCAAAACATAATGAAAGCAAAAATTAATGATTCGATTCAAACTTTAATAGATATAACCGCCGATTTTTCAGATTTAATTATTCCTAAAGGAACAATTGGTGCAATGGTTGAATGCTATCCTAATCCTGAAGCATACGCTATTGATTTAATGATTTCTAATCCTAAAGTCATTGGTGGTTTTACTTATGAAAATGTAATTTTATCTCCTGAACAATTTATTGTTATTTCTTCTCAATCAATATCAGTGCGATCGCCTGATCTTGTAGGTTGGGTGATCGGTACTCAACCCAACATCATCCCCATGATGCTCTAATCTTGTGTCGTGATCTTGTGATATTTTGGTTGAGAGTGCGATGTTGAAGGCACTGCGTAGCAGCACGCTAATTCATAAATTATCGAATAATTCATAAATTATCAAAGGAGATTGTCATGAAAGGAGAATTAACCGCCATCATTGAAGCAGCAACAGAAGGGGGATACTGGGCGATTTGTCCTGAAGTCCTAGGTGCAAATGGTCAAGGAGAAACCATTGAAGAAGCCAAAGAAAGCTTAAAAAGTGCTATTCAACTAATTTTTGAAGATCGTTTGGCTGATATTCGTCGAGGACTACCAAAAGAAGCGATCGAGGAGACAATTTCCATTCCATGAAACGTCAAGAATTAGAAAAAAAGTTGCGGAAAGCTGGTTGTTATCTTAAGCGAGAGGGTGCATCTCATTCTCTTTGGATTAACCCTCAAACTGGGGTCATTGAAGCTGTACCACGACATACAGAAATCAAAGAATTTTTAGCACAAAAAATTCTCAGAAACCTGAATGCTCAATAGTGCGATGCCGAAGGCACTGCCTAGCAGTACGCCGATCTTGTAGGGTGTGTTAGACGGCGATAATCTCTGATAAAAAACCTAAATTAACAATCCGCACCCCACGCACTAACTTTATCATCAAATTGGTGCGTTACGCTATCGAAAAGCGCATCCTAGTAGTTATTGCGATCTCCTGTAGCTCGTGTTGAGAGTTAAATAGAGCAAATTGTAAATTATTAAAGCAAAATCGATGAGAACTATTCGCGTAACTTTAGAACAGCTTATTTAAGCAGTACAACAATTGTCGCCTGATCAACGAATTGCGATCGCCTGATCGGGTAGAGAACAGGGACGTATTGCCTAATAAGGATAACAGAAGGTAGGGGTAAGTCACGACTCCCTGATCACTAAATTTTGATAAGCTAAGAGACAGTAGTGCGAAACGTTTAGGCATGAAATAGGGAACCAAATGCCCGAAATAACCGCCTAGTAAGGTCTTCAGTCCCCTGACTGAATCTAACAGGTCAACCCAGACCAGCCTTATAACTGTTTATATGTCCCGACGTTTAGTA
>NZ_JADBTF010000417.1:0-3869 GCF_020246295.1 Microcystis sp. M090S1
CACCCCACTTCCCCACTTCCCCACTTCCCCAATTCCCCAATTCCCCACACCCCAGCAGTCTAACCATGTCTTCCCACGATTCCGAAAGCATCCAGACTATTTTTCAAAAAATTTGGGGCTATGATAGCTTTCGCTTTCCCCAACAGGAGATTATCGAGACAATTCTAGCGGCAAAAGATGCTCTGATTGTCATGCCCACGGGATTCGGTAAATCTATCTGTTTTCAATTGCCCGCTTTATTAAAAACCGGCTTAACCCTAGTGATTTCCCCCTTAGTTGCCCTGATGGAAAATCAGGTGGAGGAATTATTAGCCAAAAAATTACCCGTCGCCCTTATTCATCACGAAATCCCCCGACAACAGAGAAAGAAAACTTTAGATGCGATCGCAGGTCAAACCCTGCGACTTCTCTATCTTTCGCCGGAAACGCTCTTAAGTCCTCCCCTCTGGTCAAAATTAACCCTTCCCCACGTTAAAATTAACGCTCTCATCCTCGACGAGGCCCATTGTTTAACCCAGTGGGGCGATAATTTTCGTCCTGCCTACCGTCGTCTCGGTGCTGTCCGTCCCGCTCTGCTGCGATCAAAACCGGCCGGCAGCCAAATAGCGATCGCTGCTTTTACCGCCACCGCTAACCCCGCCACCCGTGAGACTCTCACCCGCGTCTTACAACTAGAAAAACCACAGCTTTTCTTAATAAATCCTTACCGTCAAAACCTTGACTTAAGCACCAAAATATGTATTAGCCCCGGTTGTCGTCGTCATCAACTATTAAACTTCCTCACCGGTCAACCTCGACAATCCGGCCTGATCTATACTCGTTCCCGTCGCCATAGTGAAAATTTAGCGACATGGTTGCAATCTCTCCATTATCGCACCAGTGCCTACCATGCGGGTTTATCGCCCTTTCAGCGTCGGGAAATAGAACAAAATTGGCTGCGGGGGGATTTAACTTTTGTTGTCTGTACCTCAGCTTTTGGCATGGGTATCAATAAACCCGATGTGCGTTGGGTTGTCCACTACCAACCCCCAGCTTTACTATCGGAATACCTACAGGAAATCGGCCGCGGTGGTCGCGATGGGGGTAAAATGCAGGCTCTCACCTTAATTAGTGAACCGACGGGATGGTTAGATAATAGCGATAAAAACCAGCAAAAATTCTTTAACTCCCAACAGGAACGCCAATACCGACAAGCTTGGCAAATTTTAGCCCAAATTCCCCTAGAGGGCAAAGTAGAGGCGATTAGTGCCGAATTTCCCGATGGTGCGCTTATTCTCTCCCTTTTACACAGTCTCGATCGCCTAGAATGGCTCGATCCTTTTCATTATCGGCTTATTTATCGCCATAATTCCGCCAAGATGACTTTTAAACCCAAAAATGAGATGTTTCCCTACCTCTATACCCGTCGCTGTCGTTGGCACTTTCTCTTAAATGCCTTTGGTTTTCAGGAAAATGCCGATAATTTTCGCTGTGGTCATTGCGATAATTGTCGTCGCAATCGACCTCTGGTAAGCTAGGGAGCGCCAGAGCAGGGAGAACAGAGCATTTGTACTAAATTTTTTATGTCTTTTTTCTCCTCCTGTCTGGGATTCTCCTCACCTAAGGTCAGATTTTTGATTTTTGCAGGAGATCTATAGCGGTTTTCCCAGAAGTTAGTCCCCATTGAATCTATCAAGGGATTTACTATACCTTACCCGAAATAATAGTGAAATTCTGTGACAAAGTGCAGCCAGATATAAGAATCTTTGCTAGATTTCTAGAAGGCTTCTGTGATAAGTCTCCTTAAAGGAGGCTTTTTGCAGTAAGCTAATCTGGCTAACACGCTTTTGGGCGTGATATAGGGAAAAGTTCGGGCGATCGCGCCTAAATGGGGTGATATACCGAAAGTTGACCTATATTGTTACTCTGAAGAGTGTTATACAGAAAGTTGACCTATAATATGTAGTTAGGCTTTAGTCAGTATCATCATGGAAATAGCACTTGAAATTCTTGTTGATCACTCAGGAAGTATGGCAGGCAAAAAGTTTGACCGTGCTAAGCAGATCCTTACAGATGTAGCACCCGATTTACTAGGCTGTGCAACTTGGATAGGGGCAAAAACCTTTTCAGGTAACTCTGACATGATCAATTCTGTGTATAAATACGAGTTAAATACTAAAGACAGTGTTAAACTATATGACTTTATAAGTAAGATTAAAGATCCATCTGGTGGTACTCCAATTGCGGGAGCTATAAGAGATGTTGTTAAGTCTTTTAAGTCTCTGCGGCAGCTTAAAGAATTTGTCCCGAAGGTTGTTCTGATAACAGATGGTTGGGATACTTCAGATGGTGATTGGAAGGCAGAGATTGAACAAGCAAAACTAGATGGTATTGATTGCGAGATTCACATCGTTGGAATTGAACTAGATGAGGCGGAAAAAAAATTGGCTCAAGAAGCAGCCCTTGAAACTGGTGGTACATTCACAGCAGTGTCATCTGTTCCGAGTGGTTATGAAACAGAGAAATTGATAGATACTTTTAGGAACTCTGTCTTAAGTTCAAAGCCCAAGCTTCTTATCCATACTTTAAACTTACGTGCGGATTTGAAGATAGAGTTTTCACTTCCAGTTGATTTAACTTCTGAGGAGGCGGATAAAATCGCAAAGTTCATCAAAATATTGCCTCTATAATGTACTCAACCTGATGAGTGCGATCTCTGATCTTGTAGTGCGATCGCCGATCTTGTAGGGTGCGTTCTCTAATGTGACTCCTACTGCTCCACCGATCGATTTTTGGGGAACGCACCATGCACATTTATTGAAACTGTGATACCAAATCCTGTGATAATAAAACGAGTAAAGACGAGGTTTTAGACCCGATTTTTTTGATACCATTTAGTGAATAATCGACCTCTGGTAAGCTAGGGAGCGCCAGAGCAGGGGGAGTAGAGCTTTTGTACTAAATTTTCCTGTCTTTTTTCTCCTCCTGTCTCGGATTCTCCTAACCTAAGGTCAGGTTTTTGATTTTTGCAGGAGATCTATAGCGGGTTTCCCAGAAGTTAGTCCCGATTGAATCTATCAAGGGATTTACGATACCTTACCCGAAATAATAGTGAAATTTTGTGACAAAGTGCAGCCAGATATAAGAATCTTTGCTAGATTCCTAGAAGGCTTCTGTGAAAGGTCTCCTTAAAGGAGATTGTTTGCAGTAAGCTAATCTGGCTAACACGCTTTTGGGCGTGATATAGGGGAGGATACAACCATGACTCATGAGATTTTAGGTGAATTTTTATCTTTGCCTGCTGAAGCACAGAGCCAAGTAGTCAGCCTGATCGCTTTTTTGAAACAAAAGTACATATATTCTGAACCTCTGTCTGCATCGTCAAATGTTGATTTAGTTAATGATCCCTTTGTTGGAATGTGGCGCGATCGTCAAGATTTAGATAGTACTACTTGGGTGCGAAATTTACGAGAAAGCGAGTGGTCAAAGACAAATGGCTAGTTCAACTATCGTAGATACCGACATAATCATTGATGTTGGTCGTGGTATTCCTGAAGCAGTCAATTGTCTGCAAAGGCTACAATCAAGTTCCAGATTAGCAATTAGCGTAGTTACACAAATGGAACTAATTGTTGGCTGCACTAACAAGTCAGAGTTACGGACGCTGGAAAAATTCCTTCAACAGTTTGATATAATCAGAATTGACCAACCTATTTCAGACAAAGCGGTTGACTTACTTCGCTTGTATCGGCTAAGGAATGAGGATTTAATAAGTTGCAAATCTAGAACAACTGTGGCTTTGCCGTGTAATTCCATTGAGGAAGCAACTCATCAAAAACAATTTGCATCGTCTCTTTAAAGTCATCTGCCACCTTTCGTCCAGTCAAGTA
>NZ_JADBTF010000418.1:0-3516 GCF_020246295.1 Microcystis sp. M090S1
AAACCGCCGACACCATCGGTCAAAGCATGGGGGCATCGCGGCTGGGGTTGTCTCTTTCATCGCCGATTTTTCAACGTAAAGTGCTTATTCTATAACGATTATACTCTATTATACTCTTTTTGAGCGTTTAAGTCCCACTATCACCGATTAACTCTCGGCAGTTGGTGTGCAGAGGCGTTGTTAGCTGGCAATCACTTGCTTCAATGAATGAGCAGGGTGCGTTCCCCAAAATCTATCGGTGCAGCAGTAGGAGCCAGATTAGGGAACGCACCCTGCCTCGATAGCGATCGCACTATGGAGCGCATCGGAATTGCCGTCCGGTGCAGCGCATTGTTGGGAGTCCATAAGTCTTTTGATCAGAGCATTACTCATGAGAATTGCTTTTTGGTGATCATTTTGTGCAATACTAATTACTTCTTCAGCATCTTCATCACTGATCATTTCAAATTGTTTCTGGCTTGGACATAAGCTATCATTCAAATCCCTTGGTTCAAACTTGTCTAATTCATCACCATAACTTCGTTTATTGATTTTTATTATTTCCTGTCCAATATCACTCAGTAAATACACGAACAATTTATTAATAAATTGTTGTCCGAATTTATTTGGATAAAAGGAATGAAAGCAGGTAAAATTTATTGCTGTTGTGAAATTGCGTATTACTTTTAACCTGCCCCTGCTAAAGACGCCGAATAAAATTGGAGCCGGTTTTCTCTTTTCAATTTTGTACCAGGTGTTCCTTGTTTTTGTAAGATACCTCCCATGGTATCCCAATTTTTCGCCTTCTTTTATGTAATTTCGTATTTCAGAGTTGTCGTGATCTTTTACATCTAAACAATGGACTGGCTTATCCTCATTGTATAGTATATTAAAATCATGCTCAGTAAATACTGCTTTGCGGATTTGAGAGCTTTTTGTAATACACTTACAAATATTGTTATCACTCAACTTCCGTTGCTCAATTTTTGATTTTTTTAACGCAAAAAATTCATTTGCGCCAGTAGCAATACCTCTCGTAAACGTACCGTATAGGGACAACTTACAGAAGCCATTTGTAGATACTTGTTCAGTGAACAATGATGAAATAATAGGTGTCCACTTTTTGTTGTATGGTAAATTCGATGGTTCGATTTCCCACTGATAGAATTTACTAATATCAGATATTTTATCTATTTCATCACTTTTTTTAATCTGTAAAATTTTAATGGTTTCTTTTTTTCCGTCATTTTTACAAAGAAGCACACAAACGGTTGTCGTTGCATCTGGGAAAATTTCTTTTTCATTGGCAAAGATTATTATTTGCTTCAATAAATGATTTTCAAGGAGACTTTTTTTGATTTCTTTTCCGTAGCCAGTATTAAAAAATTCAAAAGGCATAATATACGCCAAGTTACCATTGATTTTAAGTTCTCTTAAAGACTTGACAAGGAATAGGGAAGAGATATTAGAGTAACCGATAAGTTTCTTACCTATTTTTTCTTCAATTTTTGGTAATATATCATGACGCTTAAGAAATTTCTGAAATCGCATATATGGTGGATTACAAATGATACCGTCAAATTTTTCAGTTTCAGCTTCGAGGTAATCACTATTGATAACTCTCAAATAAGGACTGTCACCCTTAGGATTAAGAAACTCAAATATATTTCTATCAATCTCATATCCAATGAAATGTACTTGATTACCTGAAGGTGTTTTTATTGCTTCATCATAAAAAACGCCTAAGCCAAACGCTGGGTCTAATACTGTTTCTGGATTATCTTTCAAAACCCACTGTACCATGAGGCGAGCAACGCACATAGGTGTAAAAAACTGACCGTAATCCTTCCTATGATTAAGTGGAGTTTCAGCTATATATTTTAACTCACGCATTAATAACATCCCTTAGAAATATTTGGTTATCAAGGTATCCCTTGCCGCCTGCAAAAGTCACATAAAAAAGCAGACATCCTCAGTTTCACCTTGAGAATGTGCTCCGGGAAAACCAGGGACATAACCCACATAAAGATTAGTATCAAAATCTTTTGGTTCTTCGGTTTTTGTTATGCAATGGACGGGGGTTATAAGGGATGGAACCCTTATATAGAAAGGCATTTGGCGATTTTTGTCAATTATTTTTGATCTAGAGCGAACTAATCAATTAAGTCTCTTGCCAGATAAGGATTTAGTCGATTTATGCCCCCCTATCGAACCATACTAAGTAACGAAGAACCGTGATCGCTGGCTGAAATTGGGGGTCTTTTTGAGGAATATTTGGCATCAATTTACTAAAGTCAATGGGATTACCGCTAAAAATTCCTTTCTCACCGTAAAATGACCTTAGCATCTCTGCAACAATACGCGCTTTGGCAATATACTTTCCATAACTTTCGGGTTGAATATTAGGGTATTGAGAAATTAAGTCTGTTTCTTCCGTCCGTAATTCATCGATTTTTTGGTTGAGTTCTTCGTAAGAATTTGGATCTGTAACTTTCCCTCCTAGATAGACAACGTTGCTCAGTCCAAGAATAGAAAGAAAGTTTTGCGGTAAAGTAAATGTCGCCAAATCTGAACCAATACCGACCAATAATTCAGCAGCTACCAACAAGCTAAAACCTAGTAGTTGAAAGCTGTAAACATCAAATGATCCACCACTTTTTATTAAGTCGCTCCATTTTGCATCTTCTAATTCTGGTTTTTTCTCGTAACCTTTTTCACCAATGGTCAGCCATTCATGATTTCGCAACCAGGTCCAATTAGAGAATGTCAGTCGTTTGCTTCCCAATGCTATCACCTTGGAACCAGTTGTGCCAACAGCGCTGATACCTAGTAGTAAAAGAAGGTCATCTGATAGCCCACTCAGTACTCCACTACTGGCCAGAGTGTATAGAAGTCGCAATAGCACCACTAAGGTGAAACCAAAAATTTGAAAATTAGAAAGACTAGCTTTACCAAACTGTCCTGCTGTCAAAGCTACAGGCTTAATCCATAATGCAGTAAAATTATAGGCGTTATCCCAACTTACCCACCAGACAGTAATTGAATAGAAAACCAAAACACCCCCTAATGCTATTGCCAAGGCCTGGCCAGAGAACTTCGCAGGAGTCCCAGATTGAGTTTGAGAGGAAGGTGTTGCAGCAGCAGTCGGGGAGGGGATTTGAGGGGAAGATGTTGTAGCAGCAGTTTGAGAGGGAGTTTGAGAGGAAGGTGTTGCAGCAGCAGTCGGGGATGGGATTTGAGCTAAGACACTGTTAACTAATCCATAAGCAAAAGTCACAAGAACAGTAGTTAATAATGCAGTAAGCATCCATTTAACAATTGATTTTTTCATTGTCATTCACCTCTTTTTCGGAGCTAAAACTGGATCGATGTATGGGGTTTTAGGTTCAATGATGCCGGGAGCATCTCACCTTTGCAATAAGTAGAAATGCTTAATGAGATCAATAAAAAAGTTAAAAAAGGCAACCATTTAGATAAGCACAGCGATGACGAAGGACTTGCGGTACATTACAAGATTGCCAACTTGCACCAGTAATT
>NZ_JADBTF010000419.1:0-6402 GCF_020246295.1 Microcystis sp. M090S1
ACCCTTATATAGAAAGGCATTTAGCGATTTTTGTCAATTATTTTTGATCTAGAGCGAACTAATCAATTAAGTCTCTTACCAGATAAGGATTTAGTCGATTTATGACCCCCTATCGAACCATACCAAGTAACGAAGAACCAAAAATTGCCAACGATAGCATAACGGGATACATCTATCCTGGCTTGCTAGCTAAGTTTAAATTGTGATATGAACTCTTACCTGTCGAGATAAGAGTTCATATAGCATTCTGCTGAAGATTTGACAGATAAGCATTTTTTCCAGAATCTTTCCCTATATTACTCTCAAATAGAGCGATCGCAAAAAACTTTCCCCATAACACGACAATAAGCCTTTTATGGGGAAATTCACCTAAAACCCTAAAACCCAATACCCAACCGCCAAAACCTAAAGCTCAACAGCCAAACCCTAACAGCTAACGCACCGATCGAGCGATCAATTATCATAGAGACAGTAAGAAATATTTATGAAACTTCATGCTTATTAATCGCCTTGGCATCGATCGCGGGAAAAAATTCCTTAAAGAGAGTATCTTGTTCGGAAATGACCCTAATCCCGAATTAATTGGCATTTTAGGGGTTTATTTCGTGCAGGGCATTCTCGGACTCTCCCGATTAGCGGTTAGCTTTTTTTTAAAAGACGATTTGGCCTTGAGTCCCTCCCAGATGGGGGCATTAATCGGAGTGGCGGCGATTCCTTGGGTGATTAAACCAGCTTTTGGCTTTCTTTCGGATGGTTTGCCTATTTTCGGCTATCGTCGTCGCCCCTACCTAATTTTATCGGGAATTCTCGGGGTTTTAGCTTGGTTGGCCCTAGCCACTGTGGTGGAGAATGCTTGGCAAGCTACGGCCGCGATCCTGCTTGGTTCCCTTTCTGTCACCATTAGTGATGTCATCGTCGATTCTTTGGTGGTAGAAAGGGCGCGCAGAGAGTCCTTAACTCAATCCGGTTCTCTACAGTCCTTAACTTGGGGAATATCGGCGCTAGGCGGCTTAATTACGGCTTATCTGGGAGGTTGGTTACTGGCACACCTCGGTACTCGTCCCGTCTTCGCTCTCACGGCTATTTTTCCCCTGATTGCCTCAGCCATGGCGTTTTTAATTACAGAGGAAAAAGTCAAGAATGACAATGATGATTCACAATCCACGCCGAAAGTCAAGGAGCAAATCGGGCAATTATGGTCAGCCATTAGACAAAAATCAATTTTATTACCCACTGCCTTTATTTTCCTCTGGCAGGCTACTCCTAGCGCCGATTCTGCCTTTTTCTACTTCACCACCAACGAGTTAGGATTTGAACCGGAATTTTTAGGACGAGTGCGCTTAGTCACCAGTTTAGCCTCGATCCTGGGCATCTGGGTATATCAAAGGTTTTTAAAAGCGATTTCCTTTCGTTTAATTTTGGGTTGGAGTACGGTGATTTCTGCGCTTTTAGGGATGACTACCCTACTCTTAGTTACCCATACTAATCGAGCGCTCGGTATTGACGATCATTGGTTTAGTTTGGGGGATAGTCTCATCCTCACCGTCATGGGACAAATTGCCTTTTTACCCGTCTTAATTTTATCGGCCCGTCTTTGTCCCGTGGGCATTGAAGCATCTCTATTCGCTTTGTTAATGTCCATCTGGAATATGTCAGGATTAGTTTCCCAAGAAATCGGCGCTTTATTAACCCATTGGTTGGGAGTCACCGAAACTAATTTTGATAACCTTTGGTTATTGGTGGTGATTACTAATCTCTCTACTCTCCTACCTTTACCCCTAATTAAATGGCTACCTTCTACGGATCCCCAATCTCAGGAAGTCAAGAAAACTTTTCCCCCCGCAGAAGTCTTTGAACATCATGTTACTGGTTCTTTAGCTGAACCAGGTTTTATTCCCGAACTTGTCCCCGAATTAATCGACACAAGAGATTGACAGTCCAGAAAACGGGTTTCTTTGAGAAACCCGTTTTCTACTAGAAGACTATTTAAACAGATCCGAATGAGTACCAGTCCGAACGAGTGTTAAGTAGCTGGTTATAATTAAATTAAAAATGGATTTTAGGTTCGATCCCCCCTGCCCCCCTTGATAAGGGGGGTGCCGATAGGCGGGGGGATCCCCCCTTAATCCCCCCTTAATAAGGGGGGCATCTGATAATTTTTAACGCCTACCTACTTAAGCTTTCATCATCTCGCTCAATCTTGTAGAGTAACAACCAATCCGGCTCGATATGGCACTCACCATAACCCGACCAATCTCCAACGAGATTATGATCTCGGTATCGCTCTGGTAGTATTTGTTCTTGCACCAGGAGTTCCACTACAGTTTTTAACTTTTCCAAGTCTTTACCCCGTTTTTTCATCCGCCTCAAATCGCGTCGAAAGCGGGTGCTTTCCTGTGGCGTTAACATTCCCCTGTATCCTTGTTCCAATCCTCGAACATCTGCCCGACGCTACTATAACGCTTAAGACGCTCAGGATGTTTTTCTACTTCTTCAATGGCGGCGAGCGTTTCTGTATTAGGAATTTGAACATCAAAGGGAAAACCTTGCTGAAAATCGAGATCAGATAAGGCTGGATGCTGGATTTTTTGTAGCAGAAGCTGTTGTTCTTCGTCAGTTAAGGAAAGGATAATTTGAGCAAGAGAATCAATTAGTTTAGTATTGATTGCAGCAGCTTGACTCATGATTAAACAAATGATTGGGAGTTAATTAATTATTTTAATCTAGTCTAGCGCGAGTTAGCAATCCCTAGCGATCTCCAAAAGTTCAGAAAACGGGTTTCTCAAAGAAACCCGTTTTCTCAGTTCCAATGGCGCTTAAGTGCCGCTCCCGCCCCCAGTAAGCCTAAAGCCAGCAAACCTAAGCCAGAACTTGGCTCAGGAATTGGCGTAATCAGAAAACCACGATTGGAGACACCGACATCAAGGTTGAAATCAGCGTTGACTAAAGTCAGCGCATCAGTACTGCCGTTGTTTGTGATCCCAATAGTGACAGAGCTGTCGTCGTTAGGCGCAGCACCGTACTGCAATTCAATGTTATTACTTCCCTCATGGAGGATCATTTCAAAGGTAACTTGAGGGCCATCGAGGTAATTCGGCACATTGTAAAAACCGACGACAAACTTCTGAGAGCCTGGCGAGCCAGTCGTCTGGTAGCGGATATTACCCTGGGGATTATTGAGGTCATTCCAGAAACCTGCAACTAAGTTGCTCGGGTTTGAGCTTCCGTCGGGCAACGATGGACCACTACAACACCCTTCGTCGGAACCGGGGTTAAAAGTCAGGAAGCCATTTGACGAAACGTACACCTCACTGTAGGTATTGCCGTAGAAATCAAAATTGAATCCCAGGGAGATGGCTCCGCTGACTTCATCGTCGTCAAGGCTAAGAAAGGTGCCACTCGCGCTGATGTTGCGCAGGTTGTTGGCAATTTCAGCACCTCTATATCCGAAGGCATCTGGTCCAGGGAACGAGACGGCTGCGGCTGGTTGGGCAGTAGTAAGGCCAAAGACAGCGATCGCGCTAACTGTGCTGGCGAGGACAACACCAGAGAGAGAGATAGATTTAAAGGTAGTTGTAGTATTCATGAGCAATTTTGAAAAAATCCTCTGTAAATCTTACCCCCCCCCCCGATTTTGTCAAATATCACTTTTTTATCGATTCTATAGATTTTTATCTATACTCCAGAAAACGGGTTTCTCAAAGAAACCCGTTTTCTCAGTGCGATCGCTTGGGGAAGATCGGGTTTGGGATATTTGTAATGTTTGATACAAAGATCTGGATTATCTGTTCTTAAGATGAAGGCTGGTGTTGCTAATTGATCGGGAAAGAGGCGGGCGCGAGCAGATAAAAACCGCACAGAAGCTTGTGCCGTGGGATCGAAATTATTGAGCGGAGAATAGCCTCTGACCGAAATTCAACATCAAAATTAGGAGGAAACTTGTCATCGCCTAAGTAAAGTAACCATTCATCCACGACACAACACAATAGGAAAAATACTTATGAGTTATGGAACGCGTGTTCAAGCTATCTCTCAAGTAACGGATCGTAAACCCCTACCTAGCAAAATTCCTCAGCGTTTAGAGGCCCTCTGGGCAACCGATGTTTTTACCCTGAGCAAAATGCAGGCCAGTCTTCCGAAAGACGTATTCAAATCGGTCAAAAACACGATTTTAACCGGTGGAAAATTAGACGTTTCCATCGCCGGTGCGGTAGCGGCTGCGATGAAAGATTGGGCCACGTCCAAAGGGGCGCTGTACTATGCCCACGTCTTCTATCCGATGACCAACGCCACCGCCGAAAAACACGATGGTTTTATCTCCGTGCAGAGCGACGGTTCGGTGATCACAGAATTTACGGGCAAAGTCTTAGTACAGGGGGAACCGGATGGGTCCTCCTTTCCTAACGGCGGCCTTCGCTCCACTTTTGAAGCGCGGGGTTACACCGCTTGGGATGTCACCAGTCCGGCCTACGTCATGGAGACGGATAATGGTGTAACCCTGTGTATCCCCACGGTTTTCATCTCTTGGACAGGAGAGGCCCTCGACAAAAAAACGCCGCTTTTACGCTCGATTTCATCGATGAGTAAAGCCGCCACCAAGGTGCTGAAGCTCTTAGGACATACGGAAGTCGCCCCCGTTAACTCCAGCTGCGGTGCTGAACAGGAATATTTCCTAGTGGATGCTCATTTTGCCCATAGTCGCCCCGATTTACTGCTCACCGGTCGCACCCTATTTGGTAAACCCGCCGCTAAGGGTCAACAGTTCGACGATCATTATTTTGGCGCGATTCCCGAACGGGTTCAGGTGTTTATGCAGGAAGTAGAGGAAAGAATGTATCGCCTCGGCATTCCGGCCAAAACCCGCCATAATGAAGTCGCTCCCGGACAGTTCGAGATTGCCCCCTTTTTCGAGGCCGCTAACGTGGCCAGTGACCATCAGCAGTTAATTATGACCTTGCTGAAAAGTACGGCTAAAAAACACGGTTTTGTTTGCCTACTGCACGAAAAACCCTTTGCGGGAATTAATGGTTCGGGAAAACACGTTAACTGGTCTGTCGGCAACGCCACCCAGGGCAATCTGTTGGATCCGGGCGATACTCCCCACGCTAATATGCAGTTTTTGTTATTCTGTGGGGCGGTAATTCGTGGCGTTCACAAGTACGGGCCGCTTTTACGCGCAGTGGTGGCTACCGCCAGCAATGATCACCGTTTGGGGGCAAATGAAGCCCCCCCCGCCATTATTTCGGTATATTTGGGCAGCCAGTTAGAAAAGGTATTCGACCAAATTAGCCAAGGACAAATTGAGGGTTCTGATGCCCCGGGGTTGATGGATCTGGGTGTCGATACCCTGCCGGTATTCCCCAAGGATCCTGGTGATCGCAATCGTACCTCTCCTTTTGCTTTTACGGGCAATCGCTTTGAATTCCGCGCCGTGGGTTCTAATCAGTCAGTTTCTGGGCCGCTGGTGGCGATGAACACGATTCTAGCGGATTCCCTGACTTGGGTGGCGGATAACTTAGAAAGCCGGATGAAAGCAGGGGAAGACCTCAAGACTGCTGCCCAGGGTGTTCTCAAGGAGATCATGGACAAACACAGAAATGTGATCTTCGGAGGTAACGGATATTCCCTGGAATGGCACAAAATGGCGGTAGAAGAGCGCGGTTTGGCTAATCTCCGCACCACTGCCGATGCTTTACCCGTGCTGAAGGCTGATTATATCGAAGAACTGTTTGCCCGCATGGGTGTGCTTACCCCCGTTGAACTGGAAAGTCGTTTCGATGTCTATGCAGAACAGTATTTACTGGCCATCGAGGTGGAGGCGAAACTGGTGGTAAGTATGGCTAAAACGATTATTTATCCCGCTGCCGTTCGCTACTTGTCGGAATTGTCTTTGGCGATCGCTAATGCGGCGGCGATCGGCATCGAGATGGATAAGGAAAGGGCCCAAACCGTCTCGAATTTAATTAAATTACTGATGGATGGCGTTAGCAAACTGAGTGCGGCCATGGCTAAAGACGATTTTGACTCGATCGAGGAACATATGCAGTATTCCGCTCAAACGATCCGTCTCTTGATGGATAAGGTGCGCGAATATGCTGACACACTGGAAGGGGAAGTGGCCGACAATTTCTGGCCTCTACCTACCTATCAAGAAATGTTGTTTGTTAAATAACATGACGGCAAGGAGGGGGTGAATAGCTGGAAAAATGATTCGCCACCCCCTTCTTTTTAGCTCTGGTAGTTTTAAGTTATGTTAAGAAAAGTAGTGCGAAACGTTTAGGCATGAAATAGGGAACCAAATGCCCGAAATAACCGCCTAGTAAGGTCTTCAGTCCCCTGACTGAATCTAACAGGTCAACCCAGACCAGCCTTATAACTGTTTATATGTCCCGACGTTTAGTA
>NZ_JADBTF010000042.1:0-3188 GCF_020246295.1 Microcystis sp. M090S1
TGACAACAGATAGTAGGGGGTTTTGTTCAGAAAAGAATTCAAATTCGGCCTTGAACGAGTAAAACTTTCTAGGAAATAAGGTTGAACATGAGATTTTTTCGACTTGTTCAAAGTGGCCGGAGGGCATCCGGACACTCAAAACGGGCGGGTCGAAAGAGTCAGACTTAAGCAATTAAGCGTTTTTTGGTGAAGCGTCAACCCCATTGACGCGACCACCCTAAAAAAGTGGCGTGGTGAGGAATCGCCGTCCGTTTTACGGCGGCGAGGATGTCAAAAGTTATCGGGTAGAACCTGGGAACGAGATAATGCTCTAGAAGAATTGACTTTTTCAGGATTGCCTGAGCAATTTCAGCCAGATTTACCGAAATATATTCCCCCGAAGCAGCGAACCTGATTCCCCATTTTTTTAGGGAACGATTGTATGGGGTAACTTTCGTTCAGCCCGACAAGAGCCAAAAAATTGCCAGTAGAATTGCCAGGAAGCTCCCAAGAGGAGCTTGATTCCGATGGCTCAGGGCAGATTTGAACTGCCGACCTTGGGCTTATGAGTCCCCTGCTCTGACCAACTGAGCTACTAAGCCGTTGTTTACACAGTTATCAATCATAACACACAATCACCCAATTGCACAAGAGCGAAAAAGGGAAGATTTTTTCTTCCCTTTGCGGGCATCTTTAACGTCTGCCTGGCAGGAAAGCCATGGGGTTGACTGCGCCCTGGCCGGAGGGGTGAACCTCGAAATGTAGGTGGGGGCCGGTGCTAAAGCCACTGCTACCCATCTGAGCGATTGGCTCGCCTTGCTGAACAGTTTGGCCGCGACGCACCAGCAGACGGCTGTTATGGGCATAGAGAGTGGTGCTACCATCGGGGTGACGCAGTTTCACCAGATTGCCATAACCGCCAGAATTCCAACCGGAGGCGATTACTTCACCGGCGGCCGCCGCCACAATCGGGGTCCCCACTGGACCGGCGATATCGATGCCGCGATGAGGTCTGCCCCAGCGCCAACCGAAACCGGAGGTTAACACACCTCTGGTGGGCCAGATAAAGCCGGTAAAAATGGGGGCGGGATTAGGTAAATACTCATCGGGATTAGCGAGGGGAGGAAGGGAAGGTTCTACGGTTTCGCCGACAGGAATTCGTAGGCGATCATTATATTCTTCCACATTGGTAGGAGCCGAACCGATAATCTGTGGGGGGGTGCTTTGGTTAGAACGAGAACGAAGGGCAGCCCATTGGGGATTAGGGGTTATTTGCCGATCATCGACGGTTTCTGCGGGATTATCGACGGGAATAGCGATACTTTTCTGGGTTTCCGAAAGGTTAGTTTCCCGCAGATTAGCCACCTCTTGGCGCAATCTTTCCCGATAGCTGCCGGTGATATTTTCGGGGAATTCTTCCGTCTCCGTGGTGGCAGTTGCGGCGGGCAAATTTTGTCGATTGCTGGGGTTAAAGGACAATCTCGGGCGATCGCCGACCAAGGGGGTAAGATTTTGATTAACTCTAGCGTTGGCAGAGCGGTCGGGAATCACTAGGGTTTGATTAACTTTAATCCGGTTGGGGTTGTCAATGCCGTTTTCCCTGGCTAATTCGGCGGGGGTGATGCCGAGAGCGCGAGCGATCGTGTTTAAGGTATCCCCTGGCCGAACCCGATAAACTTGGTTTTCTGGGGGAACTATGACCCGAGGATTGGGAACGGCGGGAATTTCAGTCACAGGAGCCGGATTTCGTAGGGCAACGCTGGGAATTTCCGGTCTGCTTGTCAAGGGAGGATTAACGGCAATTGTGGCTATCGGGCGATCGCTTTCAGGGGTGGGAACGGGAATCGGGATCACCTGGCTGGTTGGTCGGGGCGATTCTTCGGGAGCAATAACGGGAATCTCGACAGTGGTTGGCGAATTATCGGGAACGAGAGCGGTAGTTTCGGTGACGATTACTGTTTCCCCGGAATCGGACTGATGGGGGATTTCCTGGGTCTGTAAGGCGGCCAAACTTTCTTGGAGACGTTGACGGGTTTGACGCAGACTAGCAGAGGAACTATCCAACTGCTCAGGAGTTGCTGCCGGGGCTGCCGGGGGCAACTGCTCAGGAGTGGGAATTTTTAAGGTTTGTCCGATAATCAGATCGGATTGGGGGGGGAGATTATTGCGGGTAGCGATCGCCGTAGGGGTGGTTTGATAGGTGTCGGCTAAACTCCACAGGGATTCTCCCGGTTTTACCTGATGCTCAACCACTGATGTGGCGATGAATTTGACGGTAGCAAGTGCTTGGGATTGGATTATTTGCGGTTCTTTTAGTTCTTTACCCGCACCTTTTGCTTTTTGGGACAGGTCAATTACTTCCCATTCTAAGGGTACAGAATTGGCGGCCTGGGCTGATTCTGAGGTGGAGTTGAGAATGCTAGGTACTCCCAGAGAGAGTGCTAATCCCAGCAGGGCAGCCGAGCAACGGACTCGGTTAGACTCAGCAGTGCAATTCTGTTCTGGGGTAGCGGATGTCATGGGGTTGTGGATAAAAGTCTCTTTCAAACAGACCTCCTGTGGTGTAAAGAGTTAGCTAGAGCCAGTCGATTAAGCCGATGATTCTAGCTTTCAGCATTAGCCTTGAGGCTAGAGTAGAAGTTAGGCAACTTTTCTTTTTAGTCAAAATACCTAAAGGTGACTTTTAGGAGAGATTAACTTAGATTTTGAAATTGTGCAAGTCTCCCTCTGACTATTAGCATCGGGATCACGGCAAGTTGGTGACATTTTGAATGTCCAGATTGACGATGCTCTATCTCAGTTGTTCCAAGCTGATCAGCATTTTTCGTCTTGCCAATTTTTGCCAGTTTTTTGATAGAAATTTTTTATCGGTTTTGCCGTTTAGAAAGAAATTATTAATCATTCGCTGCTCGAAAGGAGCAACGATGGCTATTCAGGGGGCAATACCGGATAAATAGGGTTTGCCGAAAAAATTTTTTCTGGGGGCAGGGTGTGGGGTGTGAGGTGTCGGTCGTCCATAGCAAATTAGGTGACACTTCGTCTTGATGAGAAAAAGGCTGTCAGCATTTCCTCAGCAATTCTCATTTTGAAAACAAAAGAAGATAAAGTTCTCTATGTGAACAAGAGAACTTCTGTCTAATTATCATTTTTTTTCAAGATAATCATCATAATTAGCTTCAAGAGACAGTTTTAAAATATCTGCCCATAAA